>JAZOQA010000018.1:0-20655 GCA_045655765.1 Eubacteriales bacterium
AGCGGATTACGTGAGCGAGAAAAAAACATCTAAACGATGTTTTTTTTGGAAGCGAAGTCCCCAAAGCAAGGCGTTTTCATAGCCGAGTAATCGCAGGCAAGAAAACAACTATGCGACGGGACTGAAAGCGAAGAACCCGTCGTGTTTCATAGAAACACATGGTGGGTTAATGCCCCTTATCCGCTACACTGCGCATAAGAAAACAAAAAACAGCCCGAAAATTCGAACTGTCTTTTAAAATAAAATGGAGCGGATTACGGGGCTCGAACCCGCCACCTTCGCCTTGGCAAGGCGACGCTCTACCAAATGAGCTAAATCCGCGTGTGGTTATTTAATTTCGTAGAAGTAATGGCGACTCGGATGGGGCTCGAACCCACGACCTCTAGCGTGACAGGCTAGCGCTCTAACCAACTGAGCTACCAAGCCGTGTTACTTCAAAATAAAAGCTAACCGTTCCCGATTTCTCGGAAACGGAAGCGACTGGTGGAAAGTACAGGGCTCGAACCTGTGACCCTCTGCTTGTAAGGCAGATGCTCTCCCAACTGAGCTAACCTTCCGTTTGACGCTATATTATTATAGCAGATGAAAAACAGTTTGTCAATACTTTTTTTCAATTTTTTTATTTTTTTTAAAAAAGCCTTAATGCCACCCCTTATTCACCTAACCAAAGCTGCATTTTTACGTGGGGAATTCCGTCCTCAAGATATTGCTCCTCGGACACTGCTACAAAACCCGCCTTTTCATAAAACCCACGGGCCTGACACTGTGCACTAATGGTTATGGCGTTGGCACAAAAACGCTCCCTTGCCACTCTTATTCCCTCACGCAAAAGAATAAGACCTATACCACGGCCACGACCTTTTGCCGTTGTTATAACACGGCCGATTGATGAGGTGGAATACGAAGCTCCCTTGTCAAGCACACGCAGATAAGCGACAATCTCCCCGCCCTCTTTTGCCGTGACGTGATAAGCTCCGATGTCCTTTAAGTCTAAATCCTGATATGCACAGTCCTGCTCAACGACAAAAACCTCCGCCCTTGCACGGAGTATATCATAAAGCTCTTTTGCTGAAAGGTCATTGAATTTTTTGACCGAAAGCTCCAATGTGTCACACCCTCCTCTTGTTAATTTGCCCAAAATTTAGTTCCCGCTTGCCTTTAAAACAAAAATCGACAAGACGAAGCTTGTCGATTTTGGAGCTGCTACCCAGATTCGAACTGGGGACCTCATCCTTACCAAGGATGTGCTCTACCAACTGAGCCATAGCAGCATTGCCACAAGTTCTCTCGTGACGGAGATATTATAGCAAAAAAAGAACGGTTTGTCAATACCTTTTTTCAAAAAGTTTGTTTTTTTCACAGAAGGCTCTTGCTGCCGATTGAAAATCGGCTCTTTAAAACGCTTCCTTTTTATAGTATAAGGAAAAATTATACAAGTTTTTTAAACGTATTGACAAGCACGAGGGCGTTGTGCTATACTCTAAATAAAAACGGCTTTTATGCATTTTTAAAAAAGGAACAGTTATGATTTTCAATGAATCCGTGTGCTTTGATATCTCCGTAAGCGGAGCAAAATCAGATATTAAAAAACTTGTCGGCTATTTGACCTCGGGCGAATTTGATGATTTCTTTGAAATCACCTCGGATTTCTTCTCTTTTGACGACGAATATGAGAACGGCTCCGACGACACCGCCTCTACTATGCTCTTTACGTGCGACGAATTCGGTATCGAGGTGGACGAGTTTGATTCCGACGATTTTCTTGAAATGCTTTGCAAGGCGGCAAAAAATCTGCGTGTAAGCGGCACAATCTACAACTTTGACGACGATGAATACCGCTTCGTCAGCGAAAAGGGCGACTCGTATTACACAAACGCAAGCAAGCTCAACATCTTCAACGACGAGCTTGACGAGCAAGCCTCAAGGGAAGAGGCCGAAAGCGACGAGGACGCCGACGAGGAATGATTTCAACCGAACAAAAATCATATAGGCGAGTGACTACCTGACCGACTGTCACTCGCCTTTTCTTTATATAATTTATTTAAAAAACAACAAATATTTGCGAGCAAGCAAGAGAATTTTGTACTTTACCGAGCAATTCGCATTTTTTGAAATTTACATCTCCAATCAATAGCTTTCATCAAGCAATTCTTTGTTTTTTCACGATAAGAGAAGCATCTGCTCTTAATATAGTGAAATATGTATACAAGTCATCGAAGAAATTGTCGTTTTCATCAGCAAATCCCTCAGCGATACAGCCTTTTTACACCCCCGCAAGCTTGCGGGATCCTCTTATTACAAGAAGCTGCTGCCTCGAAAACGCTGTCTCTTTTTTCAAAGACCTTTCGCCCTTGAGCACACTTTTGCCCTTGACAAAAGGCGGCTGTGTGATTTATACTATAATTAAAAAAGTGCAAAACAGAATCAAGCACAAAAAACGAGAGGACAAGTTAGAAAAAATGACAAAGGAAGAAATCTGTGCCCTTGTAAAGCGTCAGCGTGAATATTTCAACACGGGTGCCACTTTAGATATAAAATTCAGAATAAACGCCCTCAAAAAATTAAAAGAATCACTTATAAAAAATGAGGAAAAAATAGCAAAAGCTCTCCGATGTGACCTTGGCAAATGCGAGTATGAGGCTTATATGTGCGAATTTGGAATGGCTCTCTCGGAAATCAGCTATATGATTAAAAACGTAAAGTATTTTTCAAAGCCGAAAAGAGTAAAAACGCCTCTTGCACAGTTCCCGTCAAAAAGCTACGTGCTTCCCTCACCCCTTGGCACAACGCTCATTATAAGCCCGTGGAATTACCCTCTGCTGCTCACTGTAGGGCCGCTTGCAAACGCCATTGCGGCAGGCAACTGTGCCATAGTTAAGCCGAGTGCATACTCGCCAAACACAAGTATGCTTTTAAGCAGAATTTTCACCGAAGCCTTCCCTGCGGAATACGTCGCCGCAGTAACGGGCGGCAGGGCTGAAAACACCGCTCTTCTTGACGAAAAGTACGACCTTATATTCTTCACAGGCAGTCAAGCGGTAGGCAAGGAGGTTCTTCGCCGTGCGGCAGAGCACCTCACTCCCGTCGTGCTTGAGCTTGGCGGAAAAAGCCCCTGCATTGTAGATTCAAGTGCGAAAATAGACCTTGCGGCAAGGCGAATAGTTTTCGGCAAGCTCTTAAACTGCGGTCAAACCTGCGTTGCACCTGACTTTGTTTTGTGCCACGAGAAAATAAAGGACCGGCTTCTTTTGAAAATAAAGGAAGAAATCACAAGGCAAGCAGGAGAGTGCCCCCTTGCTTCCAAGGAATACGGAAAAATTATAAACGAAAAGCATTTCGAGCGTCTTTCGGGGCTGATAGACCCCAAAAAAGTCTACACGGGGGGCACTGTAAAGCCCGAAGCCTTGCAAATTGAACCAACGGTGCTTTCCGACATTTCTTTTGAAGACCAGATTATGAAAGATGAAATCTTCGGTCCTATTCTCCCCGTCTTGACGTACCGTGAGCTTGACGAGGCAATCAAAATTTTGAAGGAAAAGCCAAAGCCGCTCGCACTCTATATCTTCTCCGAGGACAAGAGGACTGTAAGGCGGCTTCAAAACGAGCTTGGGTTTGGCGGCGGCTGTGTAAACGACTGCATCATCCACCTTGCGACAAGCGAAATGGGCTTTGGCGGAGTTGGAGAGAGCGGTATGGGTGCATACCACGGCAAGGTCGGCTTCGACACGTTCAGCCACAAGAAAAGCATAGTCAAAAAAAGCACCCGCATAGACCTGCCTATGAGATATAGACCGTATAAGGCGTTTTACAGACGGCTTCTTAACAAATTTTTAAAGTAAAGGTTTGAAAAATGAACGTAAAGGAAAGATTTTTAAAATACGTCTCCTACCCCACAATGTCAAGCGAGGAGAGTACAAAATGCCCGAGCACAGAAAAACAGCTTGCCCTTGCAGAAGAGCTTGTGCGTGAATTTCACCAAATGGGAATAGAAAATGCGAAATGCGACAGCTTCGGCTACGTTACAGCAAGCATAGAGGCGACCGCACCAAATATGCCGAAAATCGGCTTTATTGCACATTTGGACACCTCTCCAGATGCACCCGACGAAAACGTAAATCCACGTGAAATTCTCTACACGGGTGGGGACATAATCCTTAATTCGGATAAAAACATCGTTATGCGGGAGAGTGAGCACGCATCTCTTTGGTCCTACGTCGGAGACAGGCTCGTTGTCACCGACGGAACAACACTGCTCGGTGCGGACGACAAGGCGGGAGTTGCCGAAATTATGACAGCGGCAGAGGCTCTTTTGAATTCCAAGGACCCTCACGGCAAAATCTCTATAGCGTTCACCCCTGACGAGGAAATCGGCAGAGGTGCAGACCGCTTTGACGTCGGAGGCTTTGATGCGGATTTTGCATATACCGTAGACGGCGGTGCTCTTGGGGAGTTAGAGTTTGAAAACTTCAACGCCGCCTCAGGCAAGCTTGTGATAAGCGGTATCAGCATTCACCCGGGCTCCGCCAAGGATAAAATGGTTAATGCGGCAAAAATAGCGTGCGAATTTCCCGCTCTGCTTCCCGCCGAGCAAACACCCGAGAGGACGGAGGGCTACGAGGGCTTTTTCCACCTTATAAGCGTTTCGGGAGGGTGCGAGCGTGCGGAGCTTTCATATATAATCCGAGACCACGACAAAGAGAAGTTTGAAGACAAAAAGCGGATTTTCAAAGAAGCGGCACAGGAAATTGAAAAAAAGCACGTCGGCTGTACTGTGCAATGCACTGTGACGGATTCCTATTACAATATGCGCAAGATTATGCAAGAGAATATGCACGTTGTAGAGCGGGCAAGGGACGCTTTTTCCGCCCTCGGCATCACTCCCACCATACGCCCAATAAGAGGCGGCACCGACGGAGCAAGGCTTTCGTTTATGGGTCTGCCCTGCCCTAATCTTTCAACGGGCGGAGAAAATTTCCATTCTCGCTTTGAATTCATCTCGGTGGACGCTATGGAGAAAATGGTAGACGTGATAGTGAAAATCGCAACTATGAATTAAGAATTTAGCGAAAAACAACAGCTCGATTTGTTTCTATAAAAGCCCACGGCAAAAAACGCCGTGGGCTTTTGCTCTGTGCAGCCGCCTTTGAATATGAAAAACACTCTCACACAGATTTTTCCTCACCACGCAGATTTAAAATAATTTAATTTAAAATTACATTGACAAACTCCCTGTGGCTGTGATATAATTAAAAATACTATAAATATAATGGGTATACGCCCAAGGAAAAGGGAAATATGGCTAAAAAAACTGCAAAGCAACGCCGTGCCACAGCCGCACGTGCGTCAATGATAGAAAAAAACAAGGGAACGTCGAAAAAGCCGACAGTGCCAAGCGGCGAGAGCTTTTTAAAAAAGCATAAAAAGCCTCTTTTCATCGGCGGTGCTGTGATTCTGCTTGCCGCAATAATCACGCTTGTAGTCGTTCTTTTAACAAACAGAAGCTCAAAGGGTCTTTTGTACTCATATAACAGCACCCTTGGCGGCTATGAGGTTTATACGACGGACACCGAGCTGACAGAGGCAATAATACCCGAGGAGTACGAGGGCCGGCCCGTTGTTGCGATTAAGAAGAACGGATTTTTCGGTTGTGTGAAGCTTAAAACGCTCTCCATTCCCGACACTGTGGAGCATATCGGTGTAGGTGCCTTTGCGGGCTGCGAAGCACTTGAGCTAACAGAGCATAACAACGCAAAGTATCTCGGAAACGAGGAAAACCCCTACCTCGTCCTTATAACCGTAAGAGACCACGAGGACGTCAAGGGCTTCCAGACCGAGGCTACTACGAAAATCATATACGACTACGCTCTGGCAAGTCTTCAGAGCATTAACACCGTAGTTATTACCGACAACGTAAAGCAAATCGGCTTCGGTGCCTTTGCGGGCTGCACAAATCTTGCAAAAATTGCAATTCTTCCCGGAATGAGAGAGATCGGCGACTACGCATTCTCGGGCAGCTCAATTACCGAGCTTCTTTTCCACGGAGAGAACACCAAAATCGGTGCCTATGCATTCCAAAACTGTAGAAATCTTACGGACGTTCTTATTCCTGACTCACTGACCACCCTGCGTGAGGGCGTCTTCTCAGAATGTGTCAGCTTACATACAATTACTATGCCCTCAACCCTCGAAACGATAGAGTACGGTGCGTTTAAGGGCTGTAACAAATTAAGCTCTGTTGCCCTCCCCTCCTCGCTTCGCTATATCGGTGCGTACGCATTTGCGGGATGCTCGCAGATTGCCGTAACCAACTCCGAGAGCGAGGACTTTGGCACAGTCAAGCTCCCCTCCTCGCTTAGGCACATCGGAGCATACGCCTTTTCGGAGTGCTCAAACCTTGATCATATACTAATTCCCAAGACGGTGGAAAGCCTCGGTGCAGGTGTCTTCTCCGCCTCGGAGAAGCTCATATATTTCACCCTTGAGTCAGGCTCACCCATTACGGCTATTCCGAGCTCCGCATTCGATTCCTGCACAAGTCTTATGGCCGTCAGCCTGCCGAATACGGTAACAAAATTCGGCGACTATGCGTTCAGCGACTGTACTTTGCTTTCCATTATCCCTGAGGCAGCTGGGCTGAAAACGATAGGCAACGGTACGTTTTACGGCTGTACCAACCTCACAGATATTGAAATCCCCGACACAGTCACCCAAATCGGCGAGCTTGCCTTCTGCGGATGCACAAATCTTTCAAGCGTAAAGCTCCCCGAGAATATAGAGCTTCTGCCGTTCGCTGTTTTCGGCGGCTGCTCCTCACTTCAAAAGGTAACCGTGCCCGCTTCCGTTAAGGTTATAGGAAAGAGTGCGTTTGACAAATGTACGTCACTCTCTTCCGTGACGCTGAACGAGGGGCTTGAACGAATTGAAGAGGCTGCATTCTACGGCTGTAAAAAGCTCCAAGCTCCAAGCTTCCCCTCGACTCTTGCCTACGTCGGCTACTTTGATGCCGTACACGATATTGAGTCCACCGCAGGTGGCTACCGCGCGTTTGAGGGCTGCGACCTCTTTGAATACGAGGTCTATGAGGGCGGAAATTACATCGGCACCTCCGACAATAAATATAAAATATTTATAGGTCTTATAAATGAAGATGCAACAAGCGTCACTCTGCATCCCAATACGGAGATTTTGGCTTCGGGTGCACTCGCAGATGCGACAAATCTTACGTCGGTAAATCTTCCCGACACACTAAAGGTAATCGGCGATTATGCATTCTACGGCTGCTACGGTATAGAGGAGCTGACTCTTCCCGAAAGCGTTGAGTCCGTTATGAGCTGTGCGTTCGGAGAGATGGCAGCACTTAAAGAAATTACTCTGCCAAACGCAGTTTCGGAGATTCCCGGCTACCTCTTCTTCGGTTGTATTTCACTTGAGTCAGTCGAGTTTTCCCCCGAGGTTACAAGCATAGGCGAGTTTGCATTCTACGAGTGCGAAGCTCTTAAGAGCTTTGCCGTTCCCGCCCTTGTCACAAGGCTTGAAAATTCTGTATTTGCCGGCTGCTCGGCACTCAAGACGCTTGCATTCACAAATATAAGCTCTGTCGGAGCTGACGCACTTGCAGGCTGTACAAAGCTTCAATTTACAATCGACTCGGGCGTCCTTTACCTCGGTGTGGAGGAAAACCCCTATCTTATTCTCGTTTCTGCACAAAACAAAAATATTTCATCATACAACGTCAAAAACGGAACTAAAATCATCTGCTCCTCGGCGTTTGCAGGCTGCACTGCACTAAATAGTATCACAATTTCCGATAGTGTGACACAAATAGGCGTCTCGGCGTTTGCAAGCTGCTCAGCACTGAAGAGTATCACTATCCCTTCGGGAGTTGAGGTTATTGAGGCCAACTCGTTTGCAAGCTGCACCTCATTAAAGAGTGTGTATGCAAGCGGTGTAAAGGAGATTGACATCTTCGCATTTTCGAGCTGTAAAGCTCTCACTGACGTTAAATTCGGCTCGCTTACGAAAATAGGCGACGTTGCATTCGCAGGCTGTGAGTCGCTCGGTGCCATTTCTCTCGGCGACAGTCTTGAGACCCTCGGCGCAGGAGCGTTCCGTAATTGCATCTCATTGACGTCCGTGACCCTGCCCTCTACGCTTGCGTACGTTGGCAAAAACGCATTTGACTCCTGCTACAACCTAACAAGCGTAAAGCTTGAGGCACCGTATGAGGCTTCGGGCTTTGATGCGGCGTGGCTCGACTGGAGCACGGCAACACCCAGAGAGCATACTCAACTCATCTTTGCCGACTGATTATCCTTTTTAACAAAGCTTAAAGGTTCACAAAAACGGGGCGAATCGGTTGAAAAACTCGACACGCCCCACAGCTTTTAATAAATAAACGAGAAATCCTCACCAAATACGGAGAAAAAAGAATGAACAAGAAAATTGATTCAGCGGTGCTGGAGCTTGCCGATTACGGTATCAGAGCCAAGCTTGCCGACGAGTGCGACCGTGCCTTTTTAACAAACAGAATTATGGAGATTTTAGGTCTTTCGGATCTTGATACGACAGCACCGGTAAGCAACGACAGAGAGCTTTCCCAAATCCTCGATGAGCTGCTTGATTACGCATACGAAAAAGGGCTTTTTGAATCGAATACGGTTGTTTACCGTGATCTCTTTGACACAAAGCTGATGGGTGCTCTGACAGCACGTCCCTCTGAGGTTATAGGAAAATTCTACGAGCTTTACAAGTCCTCGCCAAAGGCGGCAACAGACTATTTCTACAAGCTCTCGTGCGATTCAAACTATATAAGACGTGACAGAATAAAAAAAGACCTTAAATGGAAAGTAGATTCCGAGTACGGTGCTATTGACATAACGGTAAACCTCTCAAAGCCCGAAAAGGATCCCAAGGCTATCGCTGCCGCAAAGCTCTTGCCGCAGTCGGGATACCCCAAGTGTCTGCTCTGCCACGAAAACGAGGGCTACGCAGGCAATCTGTCAAAGCCCGCAAGACAAACCCTGCGTCAAATTCCGTTTGATATGGCCGGCTCGCCTTGGTTTTTACAGTATTCTCCTTACGTATACTACAACGAGCATTGCATAGCCCTCTCAGGCGAGCATACTCCTATGAAGATAGACCGCTCAAGCTTTGAAAAGCTGCTCGGCTTCGTGTCCCATTTCCCCCACTATTTTATAGGCTCAAATGCCGATCTGCCCATAGTTGGCGGCTCTATTCTTTCACACGACCATATGCAGGGCGGAAACTACACCTTTGCTATGGAAACGGCAAAAATTGACACGCCCCTGACCTTCCTTGGCTTTGAGGATGTGAAAGCGGGCATAGTTAAGTGGCCTATGTCGGTAATAAGGCTTATAAGCTGTGACAAATCACGCCTGGTTGACCTTGCTGACAAGATACTTTCCGCTTGGCGTTCATATACGGATAAGGAGGCGTTCATTTTTGCAGAGACTGACGGTGTGCCGCACAACACCATAACCCCCATAGCAAGAAGAAGCAACGACGACTTCGTGCTTGACCTCGTCCTAAGAAATAACATCACAACAGACGAGCATCCCCTCGGCGTCTTCCACCCTCATTCCCGACACCATAACATTAAGAAAGAGAACATCGGACTTATAGAGGTTATGGGACTTGCAGTGCTTCCCGCACGTCTTAAAGACGAAATTGAGGATATAAAGCGTGCGGTTATAGAGGGTATCAGCCTCGGCGAGCTTGAATCAACCGCAAAGCACCAAGAGTGGTTTGAAGCGTTTAAGGATAATTACTCTATCTCGCAGGAAAACATCGACGGAATTCTAAAGACCGAAATCGGCAAGACCTTTGTCAACGTCCTCACCGATGCGGGAGTATATAAGAGAACCGACGAGGGTAAGGCGGCTTTTCTTCGCTTTATCGATGCGGTGAACAAGGCTTAAAAGCCAATTAATTAAAAAGCTTGCTTATATAAAAAGCTTGCTTATATCAAAAAGCGTACGGCTCGGCTAACAAATCCCCAAGCTCCGTACGCTTTTCATTTTGTTTTTTACTTTTAAAATCAGCGGCGTCGTGAATTTATAATGTTTGAGCGAAGCTCTAAATTTACTTCTCTCATCGTGTCGCAATACGCTTTGATATTCGACATAGAAAGTCCGACAACGGACAAGATGAACTGCAACGCCATAACGGTAAGATAGGCCGTTACAAAAGCCGTCCCTCCACAAACTCCGTCAAGCGAGGGATAGACCGCTGCGAAAAGATAAATTACACGCACGACAGCAGAAATAGCAGTCACGCTCATAAGCCCTCTGTTTCCGTCGTGGACCATATAAACTATCAGCAAAAGAGGGATTATAAGCAAATTTGAAACAACACTGACCTCCTTGCCCGCAATTCCGAAAAATACAAGCTCAAATACAAAAAGAGCAAGTCTTGAAAGCATAATCGCAATCAAAATTATACCGACAGCACGCATACCCCTGCTCTTCTGCACGTCCTTATGTATCCGCTCTCGCACCAGCTCCTTTTTCCTCTCTCTTACCGTGACGGTTCGCCTTAGAGCTTGTTGGTTTTGAGGACGGTGGGAGTTATTTGAATTGTAACGCTTATGCTTTTTGTTCTTTGCCATTGCCCTGTGTCTCCATTTTGAGGTTTTAGTCTTTTACTATATTGTACACCTTTTTTATGAACAAATCAAGTAGTGAAAACGTGCACAGCTCCGTTTATGTGGACTTGTGCACGTTTTGTTATATCTTTTTGTTTTATGCTTTTCCCTCGTCAACAAAATCGCACGCCCTGACAGCGGCAACCGCACCGTCTGCGGCTGCGGTTGCAACCTGGCGGATACGCTTTGTGCGGCAGTCTCCTGCTGCAAAAATACCGGGAGCTGTGGTGAGGGTGTCCTCACCCGATTTTATATATCCACGTTCGTCAAGCTCGACTATGCCCGAAAAAAGCTCGTTCTGCGGCACAAGACCAACGGCAAGGAACAATCCGTCAAGAGAAATGTCAAAAGTCTCCCCCGTCCTTGCATTTTCAACCGTTATACCTGAAAACTCCGCATCACCGAGATACTTTTTCACCGTTGTGCCGAGAATGACCTTTACGTTTTCCTTTTTGTAAAGCTGCTCTGCAAGCTTTGCCTCACCTGTGAGGAAGTCAAGGTTCTGCACCACAGTCACCTCTTTTGCAACGTCGGAGAGCAGAATTGCCTCTTGCAAGGCGGAGTTTCCGCCACCGATGACCGCAACACGCTTCCCTTGGAAGAATGCTCCGTCGCAAACCGCACAGAAGGAGATGCCCTCACCGATGAATTTTTCCTCGTTTTCAAGTCCGAGGGTGCGATGCTTGGCACCCGTGGCGAGAATAAGCGTCCTTGCAGAGAACTCGCCCGAGTCGGTGATGACGGTCTTGATCTTTCCGTCACGAACCTCAAGCACCTCACAGCACTCTACGTCCGCACCCTGCTCAAGCACCTGCTCAACAAGCTTTTCGGCAAATTCATTGCCCGTCACCGAGAGGAAGCCCGGAATGTTCTCCACCTTTGGAGAAAAGGTAATCTGACCGCCGAACGTACTCTTTTCAAGCACCACGACAGTCTTGTTCGCCCTCCTTGCATAGAGGGCGGCGACGAGCCCCGCAGGGCCGCCGCCGATGATTGCTATATCATATACAGTACTCATTGTTACCCCCGTTTTGGTGGCATTATGCGCCGAGCATTTTCTTAATTTCGGAAACGCCCGTGTACTTTGCCGCCTCGCCGCCCTTTACAACAACGAGCGTGGGAGCCTGCTTAATTCCAAACTCGGAAGCAAGCTCGGGCTTTTCGTTTGCAAGAACGGTGTGGTAGAGGTATCCCGCCTTGTCAAGAGTTGCCTTTGCAATCTTGCAGTTCGGGCAGGTAGCGGTAGTGAACAGATATGCTCCGTCAGCCACAGCCGCCTCTTTTACATTTTCAATCTTCTCTTGTGCGGGAGCGTTGCAAGCACTCCTCTTGAGCCTCGAGTTTTCGATGTTGTAAACCTTTCTGTCACGGTACTCCTGAGACTTTCCGTCGTTCCAGTTCTGAACGGGACGGTAGTAGCCGGTGATACGGCTGTAAACCTCGGTTCCCTCACCGCAGACGGGACACTTGAAATGCTCGCCCGAGAGGTAGCCGTGATTCTTACATACGGAGTACGTGGGAGAGAGGGTGTAATAAGGAAGCTTGTAGTTCTCCGCAATCTTTCTGATGAGGTTTGCAGCAGCCTTCCAATCAGGCAGCTTCTCGCCAAGGAATGCGTGGAAGACTGTACCCGAGGTGTAAAGGGTCTGCAGCTCGTCCTGAACGTCGAGGGCGGTGAAGATGTCCTCCGTGTAGCCTACGGGAAGATGCGAGGAGTTTGTGTAGTAGGGAGTCTGGTCATCGGTCTTTGCTGCTGTGATGATATCAGGATAGTGCTTTAAGTCGTGCTTTGCAAGACGGAATGCCGTAGACTCTGCGGGAGTTGCCTCAAGGTTGTAGAGGTCGCCGTACTGCTCCTGATAGTCGGAGAGACGCTCACGCATATGATTGAGTACGTTCTTGGTAAATTCCTGTGCCTCTCTCTCGGTGAGGTCCTTTTTGATCCACCTTGCATTGAGGCACGCCTCGTTCATACCGACAAGACCGATTGTAGAGAAGTGATTTGCAAACGTGCCGAGGTATCTCTTTGTGTAGGGGTAAAGTCCCGCATCAAGGAGCTTTGTGATTACGGTACGCTTAATCTTGAGTGAGCGAGCGGAAATGTCCATCATACGGTCAAGACGTGCGTAGAACTCCTCCTCGTTCTTTGCAAGGTAAGCGATTCTCGGCATATTGATGGTGACAACGCCGACAGAGCCGGTGGACTCACCGCTTCCGAAGTAACCGCCCGACTTCTTGCGAAGCTCACGGAGGTCAAGGCGAAGACGGCAGCACATCGAACGAACATCAGACGGCTCCATATCCGAGTTGATGTAGTTGGAGAAATAAGGTGTGCCGTACTTCGAGGTCATCTCAAAGAGGAGCTTGTTGTTCTCTGTCTCCGACCAGTCGAAGTCGCTTGTGATGGAGTAGGTGGGAATGGGGTACTGGAAGCCTCTGCCGTTGGCATCGCCCTCAATCATAACCTCAATAAACGCCTTGTTGACCATATCCATCTCGGCCTTACAGTCCTTATACTTGAAATCCATTTCCTTGCCGCCGACAATGCAGTTCAGCTCTGCGAGGTCCTTGGGAACAACCCAGTCGAGCGTAATGTTCGAGAAGGGTGCCTGAGTTCCCCAACGGCTGGGAGTGTTTACGCCGTAGATAAAGGACTCTATGCATTTCTTAACCTGAGGATAGGTGAGGTTGTCCACCTTTACAAAGGGAGCAAGGTAGGTGTCAAAGGACGAGAATGCCTGAGCACCCGCCCACTCGTTCTGCATAATTCCGAGGAAGTTGACCATCTGGTTGCAAAGGGTTGCAAGGTGGCTTGCGGGAGCGGATGTGATTTTGCCGCTGACGCCGCCAAGTCCCTCCTGAATAAGCTGCTTCAACGACCAGCCTGCACAGTAGCCCGTAAGCATCGAGAGGTCGTGAATGTGAATGTCCGCATTTCTGTGTGCGTTTCCGATTTCGTCGTCATAAACCTCGGAGAGCCAATAGTTTGCGGTTATAGCGCCTGAGTTGGAAAGAATAAGTCCGCCGACGGAATAGGTGACCGTGGAATTCTCCTTTACTCTCCAGTCTGCGATGCTAAGGTAGTTGTCTACAATCTTCTTGTAGTCTACTATGGTTGCGCTGAGGTTACGAAGCTTTTCTCTCTGGCGGCGGTAGATGATGTACGCCTTGGAAACGTCGTCGTAGCCCGCCTTAATAAGCACGCTCTCCACGCTGTCCTGAATATGCTCGACAGAAATCGACTCGTTTTCAATTTTAGGCTCAAACTCTGCCGTGACCTTGAGAGCAAGGAAATCGATAATATCGTCGTTATACTGCTTGTTGCAGGCCTCGAACGCCTGCTTAATTGCGGTGCTGATTTTCGCTAAGTCGAAAGAAACTATTTTACCGTCTCTTTTTACTACGTTATACATAGCTGTTCTCCTTTTTGTGTTTTTTAGTCCTCTTGGCACGGGGTGCAAAAAAACGGCACGGAGCCTTGATTTTGCTAGGAAAAACGGCGTTTTTTGCGTTTTTTTACAGCCCTGCGAGGGTGTTAATGCGTTCTTATTATACCATATATTGTGCCACAAGTCAATACCCAAACACTATATATTGTGTTTTTTTGCATTTTCGGCATTTTGACAAAAATTATACGCACTTATTTGTATATTGCTTACAATTTCGCCCATTTTTGCTCCATTTTTTTACTTTCATCTAAAAAGCAAAAGGCTTCCCCGTATAAAGGGGAGCCTTTGGTGATAGCGTTTTTTAGTAAAGCATTACCTAATCTCTGTGTTTTGCACGTAAGCCGATGCGAGAAGACGCATCTGTTCAAGTGTGCTATTCGAGCAGGGTGTATTCCCTGACCCTACAAGGTCGCCCGAATCCTTAAAGCTCTGAATAAAATATCTCTTTGCACCCGAAATCCACTCGGCAGCACGTGCGATGCTCTGCGGGGTGTGAAGCTCGTTTGTAACGGTCGTGCGAAATTCATAGTCCACCCGTCCTGCCAAAATCAAATCCTTGCTCGCACAAAACGGCGAGATGTCAAGACCTGCTATTCCCGTCGTCCCAGGGTAAAGCTCGGGAGCGTTCTTTATATCCATTGCCACGTAGTCAACAAGTCCCTCCTCTATTACACGCAAAAGACGCTCGGGGGACGAGCCGTTTGTGTCAAGCTTCACAGCATAGCCCATCTCCTTTATACGGGCAATAAAATCAAATATATCCTTTTGTAAAAGAGGCTCGCCGCCGCTTACACAAACGCCGTCAAGAATCCCACGCCGCTTTCCAAGATATGCGAAAATCTCCTCCTCGTCTATACGCTCCTCGGGACGAATGCGTGAAACGAGCGGCGCATTGTGACAGAACGGACAACGTAAATCACAGCCCGCTGTGAAAACGATTGCCGCCGTATGGGCGGGAAAATCGAGCAGCGTCAGCTTCTGAAATCCGTTTATAATCATTTTTCGTCCCTCCTTTTTTTCTTCCATTTAAATATATTATATAGAAAATTTCGCCGCTTGTCAACGAAAAAAGGAAAAGATACGCAAAAGAACGCAAGCGGTCCTTTAAAATTACGCAAGAGGTGGATTCTATACTCTTTTTGTCTTACAGACAATATTTTTCACCCTTTTCTTAAGCTTTATTGACAAATAGGAAGAAATGTGATAAAATACACTTGTCACACAAATTGCATAGCTTAAACCGATAATGGGAAAATACTTTCGGCAAAAAGTGTTTTCTCTCTTTTCTCATCCCGTTATCGGTGAGCATTTTGTGTGACAACAATAAAAAGGAGGAAGCATTTTTTCGGTGCGTTCCTTTGGGGCGCACTTTTTATATGCTGATAACGTGAGATTATGAATAAGTACAGATGGATTCCAAAAAAGGTGATAGATATTACGGGCATAGAGCTTACGCCCGGGAAGCCTGACGTTTGCCTTGGCAACGGAGAGCAAGGCTTTGAGTGCTGCTGCGACGAGTGCAACTTCTTTTTGCTTTGTTTCCCCGAATGTGATTTGGGGGACTGGAAGAATTAACAAGCCCGCCCTGCTATAAATATAGCTAAAAAAGCGTCCCCTCGACGTTGCGAGGGGACGCTTTGCGGGTTTTATTTAGGATTTCATCGTTTGATCTCCGTCGGAGTCGTTGGGAGCTTCTTCAAGGGGATTGAAGCTGTTTATCATCTCCTGAACAGCCTCGGAGGGCAGAGTCGTCTTTGTGGAATCAATCTCAAAGTCGATTGCCATTGTTTCTACCCATTCGCCCTCGTTAAAGGTGGATATTGCAAGCTTTGCGGTCTTGCCTATAACAGAGAAGCTGATTTGACCCTTGACGTTCATATCGGAAATGTCGAGCATATCAGCCTTTTCTTCCTCACCGAGGACCGCAAGAATCTCGCTATCGGTGGGCATCTCGCCATCGCTGGATATGCTTGTTACCTCAATTCTCGGGTTGCTTGTTATAACGTCAACGTTTGTTGTGAAAATCTTTCCGTCCTTTGCAAGGTTTGCCGAGTCGAGTGATGCGGAAACCGTGATCTTCGCATCGCAGTAGGACTGAACGTATGCGTCCCAATTCTCGCTTACTACGCTGTTGCTGTCAACGCTCATCATATTGGTATCTACCGTTGCTTTGAGGTCAGCCTTTACGCCGCCGTCAGCGGAAACAGCGAAGCTCGACGTTGCTGCAGCCTTTATTTTTCCGCCGTTCATATCAACGCCCAGGTTAAGAGCCGTGTTGAGCTTTATTTCGTTTTTGCTCGGATAATCGAAATCAACAAGAGCATCAAGTGCAATCTCGGATTTCTCACCCTGACCCTGCGAGGTCAGCTTTGTATCAAGCTTGAAATAGTCGGGACCTGTCAAATCTGCGAGCGTCTTTGCTTCTATTCTCACCCTTGCAGAAGCGGGTGCTATATTTTCACCAAGCTTCGTAAAGTCGCCAATCTGTACGGAAAGGATTATACCGTTGATTGCCTCGCCGTCCATAGAGAAGCCAAGCTTGATTTTGTTAAACGCTTCAAGTATAGGAGTAACAAGCGCATCAAGCTCCGCCTTTACCTCCTCGGTAAGCTCGGGAGCCGTTTCGCTCTCCGACATAAGCATAAAGTAAGTATAAGCTGCATTCTTTACGAACTTTTCTACGTATGCGTCGGTGAAGAAATACCATTCAGCCGAGCGATAGAGGTCGCCCTTTTCGGGTGCGGGAAGCAGACCGATCTCCTCAACCGCAGAAACAATAGCCTGTACCATAGCAAGTGCTTCCTCTGTCTTTGTGCCGTCATCGGGCAAAATAGCCTCAGCGGAAAGCTGGTCGTCCTCAACCGTAATCATATAGCCGTCCTTGAATGCAACAACGCTCTGGCTTGTGCCATTTGTGGAGGTGATGTAGCCGCCCTTAATCGAAAGGGTGCTTCCCACAGCGGGAACGTTTGCATAAAGGTCTACGTCCTTGATCATTTCGCCGACGTCGGGCACGGTCGAATTTTTAAGCGACTCGCCGACAGCCGCAATAATTGCGGAAAGCTCGGTGCTTGTAAGTGTCGTTACGAGATCCTCTGACTTGTCAGCGCCAACCGGCGTAAGAACTGTGTCCTCGGGGTTGGGTGTAACTGTACCCGAGGGATTATCGTCTTGGTCACCGCAGGCACTCAGCACTCCCGTTATGGAAAAGACAAGGCTTATAGCAAGCAAGAGTGATAAAAGTCTTCTTTTCATAAGTTTTCTCCTTTTCATATTTTCTTTATGGGGGTGTCCCTTGTCTAAATTATAGCAGAGCTATGTGTAAAAAGTCAAGATTTTTCGCCATTTTTAACATTTTCTTCACGAAAAATCGCTTTTTTAGCAATTTGGCACAATTTGTTAACAAAACGCTTCCAAAAAATACCAGTTGAGCGTAATTTTTCCCACATTTTGAAAAAAAGAGGACGAAGCATTTTTTCTTCGTCCTCATCTTATAAAGTCAGGCTTTACTTGCGGCTATTGTGGGTGTCGCCGTATTCATCAGCCGAAAATCTCCTCGTAAAGCTCCTCGCTGCCGTATATAACAACGTCGCCCTTACGCTTTATAACCTTGTCGTACGTGGAATCAATGGTGTCTGTTGCAAGACCTGCGTTTGCAAGCGCCTCGTTCATATCCTCCTGAATCTCTTTGTATTCTTCCTCGGATTCAAGAGTGAACCTATACATATCATAATAAGCCTTTGCAAGGTCTGTGGTCTTGCACTGGAATATAACAAGTCTTTCGGTTTCATCAACGTCGGAGAGATCTTCCTTTGAATAAACCGTAAACTGTCTGATAATGCCCTCGTCTGCATCGTCGGTGCTCTCAGAGTAAGTAATCTTGCTCTGTCCCTTGAGGATTTCAAGATCCTTTTTAATGTCATCCATATTGGCAGATCCGCAGGATGCCATAGAGAATACCACCGCACCAAGCAAGAGAACTGCTGTAAATACGCTCAAAATCTTTTTCATTGCAAATGCTCCTTTACAAAACAGTATTTTCGGGCAGGTGCGTCTTCTGCGTGTTTGCTGTTCCCACTTCAACAGCATCTGCAAAAAGAACTTCCCTGCTTTCTAACTTTATTATAGCATTCAAGAATTTTTTTGTCAATAGCTTTTTTCTGCTTGATTTTTGGAGCTTTATTCCTCACCCATAGCCGCTTTAAAGAGCGGCTCTGCAATTATTTCATTTCCCCAGATCAGGAAATTGCCCTCCTTATAAACACAACCGTCGGGCGTGAGATTTTCCTTTATATTATTATAGCGAGCCTCTGTGTCGTGGGCTTCTGAAAACTCAAAAACGTACGCACCCTTTCCGTTTTTGGAAACGAAAATGCCCGCAACAAGCTCTCCCTCAATATCCGGCATCATCGTCTCTTTGGTTTTCAAAAGAGCATCGTCTGTGTAAACGTATACAGAAACACCTGTGCCATCAATCTGCATTTTATCTGCGGCGTCCTTGAATTTCTGCATACTGAGAGATCCTGTGTCTTTAGAGCAAAGAACGACGGTAAGCACCGTCACCGCCGTCAAAAGCACTGTGGCGAGTATGATGACGAGCGTTATCCTTTTTCTCCTTGCCTCTATTTCCTTTTTATCCTTTTTCTTTGATTTGCTGCCTGCCACTTTTCATTCCTCTTTTTTCACATAATTTAACACGGGTTGGCACCACCTTGAAGCAAAGGGGGCACTGATATCAAAGCCGTCCTTTCGCTTTATTTTACCACAAACGACATCTAAAGTCAAGTGTTAGAAAACATTACAAGATGGAACAGCTTTTGAAAAGCGACTTCTTAATTGACAAACCAAGCATTTTGTGCTACAATAAGAAAAAGATTTTTTACGTGAGGGAAAAATGAAGCTTCAACTTGTTGCAACCTGCCTTTTCGGTCTTGAGCATCTGCTTGGTGAGCAGATAGACAAGCTCGGCTACGAGCGTATTTCTACAATAGACGGCAGAGTCACCTTCCTCGGCGACGAGGAGGCTGTGGCTCTTTCAAACGTATTTCTGCGTTATGCGGAGCGTGTTTTTATAAAGCTCGGTTCCTTTCCCGCACGCACCTTTGATGAGCTGTTTGAGGGAACGAAAGCTCTCCCTTGGGCGGATTTCATCGGGCGTGACGACGCCTTTCCCGTCAAGGGGCACGCAATTAAATCACAGCTCCATTCCATTCCCGACTGTCAGGCTATCGTAAAAAAGGCTATTGTAAAATCTATGTCGGAAAGATACGGAATTTCCCTCTTCCCCGAGGAGCGTGTTAAATTTCAAGTGGAATTCTTCATTTTAAACGATGAGGCTACGTTGATGATTGACACCTCAGGACTTCCCCTGCACAAGCGAGGCTACAGACGTGAATCAAACGCCGCCCCTATACGTGAGACCCTCGCTGCAGCGATTGCGGCAACCTCCCGTCCAAGGGAGGAGGTGCTTCTTTGGGATCCGATGTGCGGCAGCGGAACAATAGGAATAGAGGCGGCTATGATGATGAAAAACATCGCCCCCGGTGCAAAACGCAGCTTTGCTGCAGAGCAGTTCCCCTTTATTGAGAAAAGACATTGGAGGAATGCTCGGGAGGAAGCGGCAGAGGGAATTATAAAAACCTCATTTGAGGTCTTTTCCTCCGATATAGACAAAAGCTGTGTCGCCCTCACCGAAAGAAACGCCAAGGCGGCGGGAGTAGACGATATCGTACGTGCATTTGTTTTAGACGCACGAAAAATAAGCGCCCCGGGCAGACGTGCAACCGTTGTTGTCAATCCCCCTTACGGAGAAAGACTTGGAGATATAAAAGAGGTCGAGAAGCTTTACAGAGATCTTGGAGTGCATTTCCGCTCCCTCTCACCGTGGCAAATATACATCATAACCTCGCACCCCGGCTTTGAGCGTCTTTACGGCAAGCGTGCTGACAAGGTGCGTAAGCTCTACAACGGTATGATTCCCTGCTATCTTTACCAATACTTCAAGAACCCAAAGAAATTCTAACGCAGTGTATAAATAATAGTAATGAAAACCAACCGCACTGAGTCATTAAGAATTGAATAAAAGCGAAAGTAAAATAGAGAAAATGCGGTAAAATCCGCTTTGATATGCACCTCTCTCTCTGAAGCTATGCACTTTTGGGGTGCATATCACTTTTTCAATGGGTAGCCTTGATTTCTTAAAACCGAACAAAATGAAAAGCGGAGACACGTTTGATGTAATCCCCTTAGAGTAGACACTTGAAAAAACAAAAAGTTTTCAAGACTGCTTTAAGGGGATTATATCCTTTACAACATCTCCGCTCGTTTTTTATTCGGTTATGCCTAAATGCGACAGCTCCATAGGGCTAACGGATTTAGAGCAGAAATCGTCGTTCTGGACCCGAAGGCGTATAGACATACGTCGAGAGGGAGAGAGCGAAGATAGAATAAAAACCTAATTTAAATGGATAAAACCGCAGGTTTTCAACCTTGATTTCTTCAAACAGAACGAAAAGAAAAGTGGAGATGTTGTAAAAAAGCATC
>JAZOQA010000019.1:0-8978 GCA_045655765.1 Eubacteriales bacterium
GGTGTGGTCAAGGCGAATTAACTACATTTTTTCTGAACAGTCACTATCTTCAGCCGATAAAATTTGACTTAAGTATTCCTCAAAGGTAATTTCGTTTTTCAAAAGCTTTTCGCAAAGTTTTTTGCAAGATGCTGAAATGTGCAGCCCTTCCATATTGATGGAAGCCTCTGCGTTATCCATTGCTTTTTGTAATGCAGTATCACTCATGAATTTACCTCCTCGATAATCGTTATCGTTATTTTAACATATATCACGAAATATTACAAGATGCTTTTGAATATTACTTCAACACACAATTTTTGCATCGCAGTAAGCAAAGAAAACGCCCGACGAAAAAATTAGATTTATTTTCGAAAAAGTGCTGGACTTCCTCTCTCTTCTGTGGTATGTTGTTGTGCTAACAGGAGGTACAACACATGAAAAGTATGATAAAAGAGCTATGGCACGGAAACATAATACCGCAAGAGGACAGCAGAAATAACTCGAAAGAGATGAAGGAGCTACTCGGATATATGGCAAGGCATCACGAGGACTTGGAGAAAACCTTCACCGACGAGCAGAAAGAGATTTTCGAAAAATTCCACGATTGCTGGGACGAGTACGTAAGCCTTGCCGAAGCAGCCATCTTCGAATACGCCTTCCGCCTCGGAGCAAGGCTCACAATGGAGGTGCAGATGGATAACGAATAATCAACGAGGGCTGACGAATCTGTCAGCCCTCAAAAATTGCGTTACAGAAAGCAAAGAAAAGGTTTTTTTGCAACAAAGGAAAAATCGCGGTAAAAAGCAGTCCAAAGGTTCGAAATCAGGGCAAACATGTGGTCAACTGAAAATAGCCGATTTTGTAAAAAATATATAGAAAAACAGCCGAAAAAAAGTCAAAATGGCTTATTTTCGGCTGCTTTTTGGTCGAAGTGACAGGATTTGAACCTGCGGCCTCTTGGTCCCGAACCAAGCGCGCTACCAACTGCGCTACACCTCGATATTCGTAGTTTCAATTTACCAAATTATTATACCACTATTTGAGGGATTTGTCAATACTTTTAAGGAAAAAAGCATTTTGTGATATTCGAATTACAACAAAAGAAAAACCGCAAACCTCTTTGACTTGCGGTTTTAAAATACAGTTAATTCGTTTGAGCTTTGTATCCTGCCTCTGTAATTGCTTTTACTATTTCCTCGTTTTGGAGATTTGGGTTTGCTCGAACTACAACACGCCCCTCCTTATAGCTTGCAGCTGCGGTGTATACACCGCCGATTGCTTCTACCACGGATTTCACACGTGCCTCGCAATGCTCACACATCATTCCCTCTACCGAAAACACTCTCTCTTCATCTGAAGTCACCTCATCTTCGGAAGCTAAATCGGATTTTTCCTGTTTATTTAACACGGGGGTGGGTGTGGTTTGCTTTTTTACACCAAGCCTTACAAAATTAAGACGTAAAGCATTAGATACTACAAGGACGCTTGAAATACTCATAGCGGCGGCACCAAACATAGGGTTCAACTCCCAACCGAAGAGATTTACGAACGCACCTGCCGCAAGAGGAATTCCGATTATATTATAGCAAAACGCCCAAAAAAGATTCTGCTTAATGTTACGAATCACACGTCTGCTAAGCTTTACAGCCGAAACAACGTCGCAAAGCGAGCTGTTCATCAAAACGACGTCAGCAGATTCGATTGCTATGTCGGTGCCTCTGCCTATTGCGACTCCGACGTCGGCTCGTGTCAAGGCGGGGGCGTCGTTTATTCCGTCGCCCACCATCATCACCGCTCCAGCCTCTGAAAGCTCTCTTATAGCCTGTTCCTTTCCGTCGGGAAGCACGCCGGCACGGACGGCATCAACGCCTACCTCATCTGCTATGCTCCTTGCGGAAAGCTCGTTGTCACCTGTGAGCATAGTTGCTTTTATGCCCATACGCTTCATTTCCAGAATTGCTTGCCCTGAATCGGGCTTTACTCTGTCAGAAACGGCAATAATGCCTAATATTTGGGCATTCCTTGCAAATATAAGAGGCGTCTTACCCTCACTTGCATAAGCCTTGTATACACTCTCAGCCCTTTCTGTCCAAGGTGCGTACTCGGATATGAATCTCTTGCTTCCGCCAATTATAGCTTCACCCGAAATTTCGGCACGAACGCCGCCACCCGCAACAGCCTCGAAGCTCTTTGCATCCAAAATGGGAATATTTAGCTCTTCTGCATACTCGCACACAGCCACAGCGAGCGGATGCTCACTCTTACTTTCAAGCGAGGCGGCAATAGCAATAAGCTCGTCCTCTGAGATGTCAAATGCAGTCATTTTCGTAACACGGGGGTGGCCCTCTGTTATTGTACCCGTCTTGTCGAGAACTATATTTTTAATCTTTCCCGATACCTCTATGGCGGTTGCGTTTTTGAAAAGTATTCCTCTTTTAGCACCGACACTACTGCCCACCATTATCGCAACCGGTGTAGCAAGTCCTAAAGCGCACGGACAGCTTATGACAAGGACGGAAACTCCCCTCATCAAGGAAAAAGCCCACTCTCTGCCGACGGCAAGCCATATAAGCGTTGCAAGAAGGGCGACTCCCAGCACAAACGGCACAAAGAAGCCTGAGACCTTGTCCGCAATTTTTGCTATTGGTGCTTTAGTTGCAGAGGCATCGGTCACCATCTTTATAATTTTTGCAATAACCGTTTTGTCGCCAACTGACGTGGCACGGCATTTGAGGAAACCCGAGGTGTTGACCGTGGCGGCATAGACTTGTGAGCCACACGCCTTTTCCACAGGTAGACTCTCCCCTGTTAGGGTAGATTCATCCACGGCACTCTCACCGTCTATGACCTCACCGTCCACAGCTACGCTTTCGCCGGGCTTTACGGTAAAGACGTCACCTACACGCACCTCCCCTACGGGCAGGGTGAGGGTCACTCCGTCACGTATTACGGTTGCGGTTTTGGGCGAAAGGTTAATAAGGCTTTTAATTGCGTTTGTAGCCTGCCCCTTTGCACAGGCTTCAAGCAGCTTGCCCACCGTTATAAGCACGAGAATCATTGCCGCCGACTCAAAGTAAAGAGCGTGCAGGTAATCACCCGAGCTTTCCGGCTCCAATATCATCTTAAAAAGCAAAATGGTGCTATATATGAAAGACGCTGCCGAGCCAAGAGCAACCAGAGTGTCCATATTAGGTGAGAGCCTAAGAAATGCTTGTGTGCCGCTTATAAAAAATCTCTGATTTATAACAAGCACAGAAAGGGAGAGCATAAGCTGAATCAGCCCCTGTGCCACCGCACTTGACTCTAAGGCACCGGGAAGAGGTAAAGACAGCATATGCCCCATTGAAAAGTACATCAAGACAAGTAGTATTGCAGCGGATATACAAAGGCGTACTACTATTCTTTTCGTCTCGCCCTTTTCATCTGTGACTGTATTTTTTGGAGTTTCTTCTCTGGTCGGTGCATCAAGCTCTGCCGTGTACCCTGCTCTGACAACAGCTGAAATCACATCCTTGTCGCTTGCCACACCCTCCACTGTCATAGTGGAGGTTAGGAGATTTACAGAGCAAGCATCTACACCGTCAATCGAGCTAACGGCACGCTCAACTCTCGAGGAGCAAGCGGCACAGGACATTCCTCCAACCTTGAATTTTCTCATATTTTAGTACCAACTTTCTTTTTTTATATTATAACATATTGACAAAGCTTTGTCAACAAACCGTATCGAAGATGAGGGCATAGGTATTACAATAAATTATTTGTCAGACTTTGCACTCAATTTCACAAAATTTATATTTTCATAAACAAAAACCGCAAACACATTGCTGCGTTTGCGGTTTTCTTTCTTTATTATATATCAAATTTCTCTTGATTTACCTCGTCCTCGGAGCCTCTGCTGCGAGAGTCCACCTCATCTTCGCCGTCTAAGGGGCGAATGTCGGTAATATGTATGTTTTCTATACGTCTGCCGTTCATTTTGAGCACCTTTACAGCAAGCCCCGATGCCTCGAACTCGTCATTCTCTTGCGGAATTCTTCCAAGCACCTGCATAGCCCAGCCGTTTACAGTCAATGCCTCAGGCTCATCGTCTATTTCAAGCTCGTCGAAAACCTTTGAAATCACAGCCTTACCCGATGCTAAGTATTCACGCTCGGAAATCTCCTTGAATTCCTCTATAATTTCATCGTGCTCATCCCAAATGTCGCCGACAATTTCTTCAAGAATGTCCTCAAGGGTAACAAGACCTGCGGTAGAGCCGAACTCATCGGTTACAACAGCGAGGTGCAGCTGCTTTTCCTGAAGCTCCTTCATAAGATCGTTGACCTTTTGAGTCTTTGCAACGTAAATTACAGGCTTTATAAGCTCACGGATGTCTGGCGTTTCTTTGGTGTCAAAGCAGCTTGCATAAAAGTCCTTATAGTAAAGAATGCCTGTAATATTATCGATGTCTTCATCGTATACCGGAATTCTCGAATATCCCGAATCAGTGAAGACCTTGCGAATTTCTTCTATTGTGGAATTTGTATTTATGGCGGTGATGTCGATTCGCGGAGTATAAATATCTCCTACCTCAAGGTCGCCAAACTCTATTGCACTCTTAATAAGCAAGCTTTCTTCCTCGTCGAAGTCGCCCTCCTCCGCAGCCTCCTCGACTATGGATATGAGCTCCTCCTCTATCATTCCCTTGTCCTCTTCCTTTTCCTTAAACATTTTGGAAAGGAGTGCCTGCCAGCCCTTAAATATAATGCTCAGAGGGGTAAGAACAATTTTCACAGTATTTATTATTGGGGCGGAAAACATTGCAAATTTCTCGGGGTATTTCTTTGCCAAGGTTTTCGGTGTAATTTCGGCAATGAGCAAAATCACGACGGTCATAACCACGGTTGATACGGTAGTTGATTCGTTTGCACTGAGCTTTCCTGTGAAAATTTCAACAAAAAGCAAGGTTGCGATAGATGAGCAAAGAATATTTACTATGTTGTTGCCAATTAAGATTGTAGAAATGAGTGAGTCGTAATCCTCTGCAAGCTTCAGCGTGAGCTTTGCACGCTTGCTTCCCTTTTCCGCCAACGTTTTTACACGTATTCGGTTCAAAGTGGAGAACGCTGTCTCCGTCGCTGAAAAATATGCCGAACCGATAAGGCATATAACGATTATTACTATGTAACTTGCCATTGTACTTTTTAAAATAACCTCTTATACTTTTTATTTTTCCGCAATTATCTTTTGCGGGAATATGTTCGCCGAACTTGGCGAATAAACAAGCAAAAAAGACCTAACCGTACCTATTTTGGGTGCGGTTAAGTCGTATTATACTATTCTAAAAGCACGATACACTGACAAGTATCCCCGTCCGCGTCTGCGTCCATAATTCCTCCTATTTATCCCCTTTTGAGCAAGGTGCCCACAAGGTGTTATCGAATACATTATATCACATAAGTTCTAAGTTGTCAATAGAAATTTCAATTTTCAAGCCTTCACTTGAAAATTAACAGAAATGAATATTAAAAAAACAGTTGGTCTTGCGATTTTCAAGGTGTAATTTTACGGTGTTTTTTAACACGGGTGAGGACCTTTTTTAAAATCATAAACGAACCGAGGAAAACGGATGCGGCAAAAATTATTTTAGCGGCAAGCCACACCGAAGTCGTTGCAGAGCCGTTCATAACGAAAAGCCTTGCGGAAAGAAAGCAGGCAAGCGTGGCGGAAGCTGACGGAAGCACGAGGGCTTCTATGGGAGAGATAGAGAATTTAATTTTCCCTTTAAGCCGCAAAAACGAAAGTGCGAAATTGTAAAGCTCCATTATGATTATAACTAAGGCGTAACCCGCAATACCCATTTTGGGAATTAAAAACCACACAAGAAAAATGGACAAAATCGAATCGGATATATTAACCCACATTGAAAAAACGTGCTCTCCTATACCCTTCAGCATAGAATCTGTTACGTGATCAAGGTACATTATCGGCACTATTGGAGCGACAAGGGCAATATAGATGCCGGATTCATAAGAATTATAAATAATGTAGCCAAGCTCCTCTGAAAAAACGTAAAGGAACATTGCGACCGCAACAGCATAAGCGAGGGTATTGTTCATAACCTCAGCCGTTATACGTCCGAGACGTCCCGCTCCGCCTTTGCCCTCGGCAAATTCGGGGACAAGCATACCTGAAAACGAGGACAAGGGCGACATCGGGTACAAAACAAGTGGCAACGCCATTCCGTGAAATGACCCGTATGAGGATAGAGCCGCTGCTGTGTCTGTTCCTCTTTTAGTAAGTCTTTTTGGAATTAAGAGATGCTCAAGAGTCAAAAGTCCCGAGCGAATATATGCTGAAAAGGCAAGAGGCAAAGCCATTCCGAAGACCTCTTTCGCTTCCGTGCCCTTTGCACTTGGAGTGTGCGCTCGAGCACGCTCAAGCAAGAACTCTGCCAGCATAAAGAGAAAAGAAATCACCTCAGAGGCACTTATTCCTATTGCAAGTGCAGCTACCGCCGCCTCCGTGCCGCGCTCAGACATTTTTAAAACGAGAGTTACGGCAAGGGCGATTTTTACAGCTTGAGCCGCCATCTGAACCACGGCGTTGCGGCTTACCTTTTTTATTCCGACAAAATAACCGGAAAAGACTGCACTCATAGCCGCAGGAACAAGAGAAATCGAAAGTATCCTCAAGGACAATTCCGAGCGTGAGTCGATTAGCACCCTATCGGCAAAAAATCCCGCACCAAAAAACAAGACAACCGACGCAATGCTCGAAAACAAAAGTGCATACAATGCCGCACCGCGCAAAATGCGAGAACTCTCAGCCCCTCTGTCTTCACCGATGGCAGCGGCGACAAGCCGTGTGACAGTGAGGCTGATGCCTGAGGTAGCAAAGGTAATTGCAAAGCCGTACACCGTCATAATTAAGGTGTAAAGTCCCGTCCCCTCCGCTCCGACAGAGCGTGAGACGAATGCCCCGAAAACAAGCCCCACGGTTCTTATGCAAAGTCCTACGGCAGTTAAAATCAAGCCGTTGTAAAAGAATTTATTTCTGTTCGTCATCTACTCTTTTTCCTTTCATATAAATTATATATGCGGCGGCGAACAAAAAAAGCCCACGTAGTTGAAAAAAATCAAACACTACGTGGACTTATTTAACATTTTAACGTAAAGATGAATTAGCCGTTGACCATCTTTGCGATTTCAGCAGCAAAATCCTCTTCTCTCTTCTGAATGCCCTCGCCCTTGTCGTAACGAGCATAGCCGGTAACCTTGATGAAGCCGCCAAGCTCCTTTGCAACGGAAGCGACGTACTTAGAAACGCTCATAGAGTCGTCCTTAACGTACGCCTGCTCAAGCAGACAGTTGTTCTCATAAAACTTGCCGATCTTGCCTTTAACGATGTTCTGAAGAACGTTCTCAGGCTTGTTTGCCATCTTGGGATCTTCTTTCATCTGCTTAACGAGGATAGCCTCCTCCTCTGCAAGAACAGAAGCGGGAACAGACTCCTTGTCAAGATACTTAACCTCCATAGCAGCAGTTTGAAGAGCTACGTTCTTTGCACACTCTGCAAAGCCTGCCTTGTCTGCAACGTCGGTCTCGAAGCTGACGATAACACCGGTTGCACCCATACCGTGAATGTAGGTGGAAACGGTGCCCTCTACGATTACGAAGCGACGGATAGAAAGCTTCTCACCAATCTTATAGATCTGCTCTGCAAGAGCCTCGGAAACAGTGCCGCCGTTTACGTATGCGGAGGAAAGAAGTGCCTCTACGCTTTCGGGCTTGTTTGCGATTATACTCTTGAGAATTTCCTTAACAAATTCCTGGAACGTTGCGTTCTTTGCAACGAAGTCGGTCTCCGAGTTAACCTCAACCATTGCCGTAGTAGAGCCGATAGTAAGAATATCTACGATACCCTCTGCTGCGATACGGTCTGCCTTCTTTGCGGTTGCAGCCATACCCTTCTCACGAAGATACTTAACAGCAGCCTCGAAGTCGCCGTTAGACTCGGTAAGAGCCTTCTTGCAATCCATCATTCCGCAGCCGGTCTGCTTTCTGAGCTCGGCTACGTCTTTAGCTGTAAATGCCATTGTTTAAATCTCCTTTAAATTTTCTTTTGTTTGAAAGAGACACCGAAATTACTCGGAAAGAGCCTCTGCAAGTGCGGAATCGTTTGCAACCTCAACAACAGCCTCCTCGCCAAGCTCTGCCGTCTCGGCGTCCTGTACTCCGCCGTGTGCCTCGATAACAGCATTTGCAAGCGCACCTGCGATGAGCTTGATTGCGCGGATTGCATCGTCATTACCGGGAATGATGTAATCAGCATCGTCGGGATCACAGTTGGTGTCAACTATTGCAACAACAGGAATGCCAAGCTTCTTTGCCTCGAGAACAGCATTTCTTTCCTTGCGAGTGTCTACGATGAATACGCAAGAGGGAAGACGATCCATCTCCTTGATACCGCCGTAGGACTTTTCAAGATCCTCGATTTCCTTAAGCTTCTTTGCAACCTCTTTCTTGGGAAGAAGATCAAATGTGCCGTCAGCCTGCATCTTCTCAAGATCCTTAAGACGGTTGATGGACTTACGAATGGTCTTGAAGTTGGTGAGCATACCGCCGGGCCAACGAACGTTGGTGTAGTACATTCCGCAACGTATAGCCTCTTCCTTAATGGTCTCGGCAGCCTGCTTCTTGGTGCCGACGAAGAGAACTGTGCCGCCCTCCTGTGCAAGCTCGGAAACGTAGTTGAACGCCTCCTCAAACTTCTTAACGGTCTTCTGAAGGTCTACGATGTGAATACCGTTTCTCTGTGTGAAGATGTACTCTGCCATCTTCGGATTCCACTTCTTGGTCGGATGACCGAAGTGTACGCCTGCTTCAAGCAACTGCTTGATTGTGATTTCGAACATTTTAATGTTCCTCCTTTGGTTTTTCCGCCATAGCGACATAACGCTGCGACTCTAAGAAATAAAGCACCGGCAACGCTCCGACTCGCTATGTGAGATATAA
>JAZOQA010000020.1:0-39746 GCA_045655765.1 Eubacteriales bacterium
GCCGCAACCTCAAAGGCACAGCGGGTTCTTGTGCTCGTCTTTTCAAAAACAAGAGCTATATTCTTTCCCTCGTGGTACTTATGAGGTATCCCTGCTTTTTTCTTCGCTTTTAAGTCAGCGGAAAGGTCTATTAAATACTCAATTTCCTCGGTTGTAAAATCAAGAAGCTTCAAAAAATCTCTACCTTTTAAATTCATAAGATTTCCTCCGAAAAAACAAATTAAAGAACCTTTGAAAGGAACGAGCGAAGTCTTTGGGTCTTTGGCTCGTCGAATATGTCGTGCGGTGTTCCGTCCTCGGCAATAACGCCTCCGTCAAGGAAAATAACTCTGTTGGCAACCTCTCTTGCAAAACCCATCTCGTGAGTTACAACAATCATAGTCATTCCCTCGTTTGCAAGCTCCTTCATAACGTCGAGAACCTCGCCGACCATTTCGGGGTCAAGGGCTGATGTCGGCTCATCGAAAAGCATAACATCGGGGTTCATACAAAGTGCACGTACTATCGCAACTCTTTGCTTCTGACCGCCTGAGAGCATAGCAGGGTAGTCCTCTGCTCTGTCAGCAAGACCTACTCTTGCAAGAAGCGACATAGCTCTTTTTTCCGCCTCCTCCTTTGACATAAGCTTCAACATAACGGGAGCAAGGGTCATATTTTTAAGAATGGTCATATGAGGGAAAAGATTGAACTGCTGGAAGACCATACCCATCTTTTGTCTGTGCTTGTTTAGGTCAACTCCCTTTTCCATGAGGTCAACACCGTCGAAAATTATGTTGCCCGAATTTGCACTCTCAAGCAGGTTGAGGCATCTTAAAAAGGTTGACTTACCCGAGCCTGATGCACCTATGACGCAAAGCACATCACCCTTATGAATGTCTATGTCGATGCCCTTTAAGACCTCGACGTCATCAAAGCTCTTATGAAGATTTCTTACTTCAATTATGTTTTCATTATTTGCGTATTCTGCGTTCACTCTTTGCAAGCCTCCTTTCAAGAATTGAGAGAAGCTTCGTCATAATTACGACCAAACCAAGGTATACAAGTGCCGAAAGGATAAGGGGGTTGAATGCGTCGTAGGTATTGTTTCTTATAAGGTTTGCACCTCTGGTAAGGTCTACGACTGCAACGTAACCCGCAACGCTCGTTTCCTTTAAAAGAGCTATGCACTCGTTTCCGATAGCAGGGAGAATATTCTTTACAGCCTGCGGGAAGATAACGGACCTCATTGCCTGCCACTTGGAAAGACCGAGCGAGCGTGCCGCCTCCATTTGCCCGGGGTCAACGGCGTTTATACCGCTTCTGACAAGCTCTGCCATATATGCACCGGAGTTTATACCGAATGCTATTATAGCAACAAGTATTCCGTCCGCACCGACGAGAATTATGAAGAAGAATATAAGAAGAAGCACCGTGATGGGAATTCCTCTTATAACGGTGGTATAAAGGTCGCAAAGGAAATTAACTATTTTAAGTCGAGGATTGCCCTCGGAATAGTATTTTGCCACGGCAATTATAATACCGAGAAAGACACCGATAAGAAGTGCTCCGAGCGTAATAATCAGTGTGTTTCCGAAGCCTTTAAGTAAATACTTATAGTTTCCGTCCTCGATAAAGGTGTGGTAAAGCTGTGCGGTCCAGCCCTTTTCAACCGCCGCATCAAGTGCCGAGGACGTGCCGAAATAAACGATATTTATGCTCGTCTTTGTCTTTTCGTCCGTAAAAACGGTAGCCTCGTACTCATAATCCTCGTACTTGTCGGGGGAAGAGTTCTTTAAATTCTTAAAGTAATTAAGGACGTCATCCTTTGCCTTGTCTGATTTGCAGTAGCAAATTACAATAGATTCATCGTCCTTCTTTGCCCTAATAAGGTTGGAAAGATGTGAAGCCGCACCAAGCTCTTCAAGCTTACTCTTATCCTGCACAGCTTCAACGTCATAGAAGTTAAATTCAAGGTTGACGCTCGTTTGCTTCGGCAGCTTCAAATCTTCCGCTGACGAACAGGACGTAAGAGATGCAAGAAGCATAAACGCAGTCAAGACAAGAAGAAATGCCGCTGCAATTTTTTTAAATTTCATAAGGTTTCTCCTAAATCAAAGCAAGGGGGTGCGGAAAAATGCACCCCTATGCTTAAAGGTTATATTAGTCCTTTGTGGGAGCGGTGTAAGGAGCGTTATACTTCTCAAAGAGAGCTGCGATAGTGCCGTCCTCCATAAGCTGCTCGATAATAGCGTCAATCTGCATAACGAGTGCCTCGTCCTCGAAGTTGAATGCAAATGCATAAGGCTCGGTGGTCATATGCTCGTCAAGAATCTTAACGGTGTCGTCGTCCTTGCACATTTCAGCTGCGGTGAGGTCATCAACTACCCACGCTTCAACCGTGCCGTTTACAAGTGCTGTTTTTGCATCGGGGTTTGCCTTGAAGCCCTTAACGAAATCTACACCGTACTGCTCAAGACAGAACTCCTCTGCGGTGGTACCCTCCTGAACGGATATAGTCTTGCCTGCAAGGTCAGCCTTGCTTGAAATATTGCTGTCACTTCTTACAACTATGCACTGTGCTGCAAGGCAGTAGGGAGTGGTAAAGAGGACGTTTTCCTCACGGTCGGGAGTTACGGAAATACCTGACATACCGCAGTCGTACATACCTGTCTGAACGCCGGGGATAACGGAGTCAAAATCAATAGACTCGAGAACAAGCTCGTAGCCGAGTCTGTCGCAGATAATCTGCATAATTTCGACCTCAATACCTACTATTTCACCGTTTTCAAGGTTCTCAAAGGGAGGAAAGTCGGGAGATGTTGCTACTGTGAGCTTCGGCTTGGGGGTTGCACCGCCGTCGTCCTCGCCGCCGCAGGCAACGAGAGTGGAAGCCATACAAATTACCATTGCAAGTGCAAGGAGAATGGAAAGAAACTTTTTCATTTTGTTTTACCTCATTTTTTAAATTTATATTTTAGCAAAAGCTAACGTTATTTATTGTCCGCAATAAAGTTCTTTAATGCGGAAATTTGCGATGCTACGCTCTCGGGTCCCGTTGAGCCCTCGGAGATACGCTTGGCAACGCACTCTTCGAGTGAAATTTCCGAATAAAGGTCGTCCTCGAAAACCTCGGAGAATTTCTTGTACTCAGATAGGGGAAGCTCATCGAGCACGGTGTTTTCCTTTATACAGTATGCAACGATTTCGCCAACCGTCTTATACGCCGCACGGAACGGAATGCCTCGCTTTGTAAGATAGTCTGCAAGGTCGGTTGCGTTAATGAAGCCGCGCTGTGCCGCAGAGTACATATTCTTCGGCTTGACCTTCATTGTGGCAATCATCGGAGCAAAGATTTCAAGGCATCTTTTGACGGTTTCAAGTCCGTCGAAGAGAGATTCCTTGTCCTCCTGCATATCCTTGTTATAAGCAAGAGGCAGACCTTTAAGCATTGTAAGGGTGCCCATAAGGTCACCGTATACTCTGCCACACTTTCCTCTTACAAGCTCTGCCATATCCGAATTCTTCTTCTGCGGCATAATTGACGAGCCTGTTGTATAAGCATCGTCAAGCTCCACAAAGGAAAATTCCCAGCTCGACCAAAGTATCAGTTCCTCGGAGAAGCGTGAGAGGTGCGTCATAATGAGAGAGAATGCAGACAGCAGCTCAACGCAGAAATCACGGTCGGAAACCGAGTCAAGGCTGTTCGCCGTCGGTGCGTCAAAGTCAAGCATTCTTGCCGTCACTTGTCGGTCGATAGGATACGTGGTTCCCGCCAGGGCAAGTGCCCCGAGGGGAGAGACGTTCATTCGTTGGACGGCATCGTCAAGACGTCCGACATCACGCTTGAACATTTCAGCATATGCAAGAAGATGATGCCCGAACGTGACGGGCTGTGCCCTTTGCAGATGAGTATAGCCCGGCATAATATCCGACTGATGCTCCTGTGCTTTATCAAGAATTGCCGAAAGAAGCTCTATTATCAAGCTCTTAACCGATTTTACCTCATCACGCATATAAAGCCTTATGTCGAGTGCGACCTGGTCGTTTCTGCTTCTTGATGTATGAAGACGCTTGCCCGCATCTCCGATACGCTCCGTCAGCACCTGCTCAACAAACATATGTATGTCCTCGGCATCGGGTGAGATTTCAAGCGCACCGCTTTCAATATCGACAAGAATGCCCTCAAGCCCTGCAATGATTTTTTCAGCATCGGCGTCGGAAATAATACCCCTTGCCCCAAGCATTGCGGCGTGTGCCATAGAGCCCTTTATGTCGTGGCGATACATTTTCGAGTCTATATGAATGGAAGAATTGAAGTCGTCCGCAAGCTTTGCGGAGGCTCCTGCCGTTCTTCCCGCCCACATTTTTTTCATAATAAAATCCTTATTTGTTCTTTCCAAGCTTTTCGTTAAGACGAGCCTGAACGGTGATGGGAAGTCCGAAGAGGTTGATGAAGCCTGCGGAATCCGCCTGGTTATAAACGTTGTCCTCGCCGAACGTTGCAATCTCCTCGGAGTAGAGCGAGTAATCACTCCATACACCCGCCTTGATTACGTTGCCCTTATAGAGCTTGAGCTTAACCTTACCCGTTACGTTCTCCTGCGTTTTGTCAACGAATGCCGCAAGAGCCTCTCTGAGAGGAGTGAACCACTGACCGTTGTAAACGAGGTCGGCATAGGTTATAGCAAGCTCCGCCTTTTTGTGTGCGGTCATCTTGTCAAGGGTGACTGTTTCAAGATACTTGTGTGCCTCGTAAAGAATAGTTCCGCCGGGGGTTTCATATACTCCGCGGCACTTCATTCCGACAAGACGGTTTTCAACGATATCAAGAAGACCTATACCGTTTTCGCCGCCGAGCTTGTTGAGGGCAAGAATAATATTCTTCGCACTCATCTTCTCACCGTTAAGAGCGGTGGGAACACCCTTTTCAAAATCAAGAGTTACGTAAGTTGGCGTGTCGGGAGCCATAATGGGAGAGACACCCATTTCAAGGAAGCCCTGCTTGTCGTAAAGAGGCTCGTTGCCCGCATCCTCAAGGTCAAGACCCTCGTGCGAGAGATGCCAAAGGTTCTTATCCTTGGAATAGTTGGTTTCACGGTTGATTTTAAGCGGAATACCGTGTGCCTCTGCGTAGTCGATTTCCTCCTCACGGGACTTGATATCCCACTCACGCCAAGGAGCTATGATGGGCATATCGGGTGCAAACGCCTTAATGGTAAGCTCAAAGCGAACCTGGTCGTTGCCCTTTCCTGTGCAGCCGTGGCAGATTGCATCTGCGTTTTCCTTTTTTGCTATTTCAACAAGTCCCTTTGCAATGCAAGGACGTGCGTGGCTTGTGCCGAGGAGATAATCCTCATAAATCGCACCTGCTTTCATACAGGGAATTATGTAGTCGTTTACGTACTCCTCGGTAAGGTCGAGGACGTAGAGCTTTGATGCTCCGGTCTTCAGAGCCTTTTCTTCAAGACCCTCAAGCTCGTCAGCCTGACCTACGTTTCCGGAAACTGCGATAACCTCACAGTTGTTGTAGTTTTCCTTGAGCCACGGAATAATGATTGAAGTATCAAGTCCGCCCGAGTATGCGAGAACAACCTTTTTGATTTTAGACTTATCCATTTTGTTTTTCCTCCAAAAGCATTTTTAAGTGTTTACATTGTATCACAGTCAGAATAAATATGCAACCCCTTTTTATTATTTTTTTCAATTTTGTCAAGTTTGTCGGTTTTATTTTGTTTTTTAAGTTGGTTTTTGTAAATATTTTATGCATAATCTGCATATTTATTGAATATTTATTCATTTATTCGTTAAAAATGCATTTTTTCCCAAAATGTATATTCTAATAACTAAATATAACACGCACGCACGGTTATATTAATGTAGCGAAAAACACTCCCTCATTTTGAATTAAATTGACGAAAAACAGGAGGGCGAACCGCTTTTGTACAGAAATTGTCAGCTGACCAGAGATAGGCGTATATTGATATATCGCAGGGATAAAACAGGGATAGAACAAAAGCTCCAACAAATAAAGAAGCAAACCCTCAGGTTTTCTGTCTTAAAATAAAACGTAGCAAAGAAAAACGAGACACTGCAAGAAACAATGCCTCATTTCGTTTCTATTCGGTTATGCCTAGATGCGAAAGCCCAAAATTTTAATTTTGATAGTTTTTCAAAATCAGGTCAGCCGTCGAGCGGTTGGTGGCAATGGGAATATCGTAAACCACGGCAATACGAAGCAAAGCCTTTACGTCGGGGTCGTGAGGCTGTGCTTGAAGAGGGTCCCAGAAGAATATTATTACGTCTATTCCGCCCTCGGATGCCTTTGCTCCTATTTGCAGGTCTCCTCCCATAGGACCTGAAAAATATCCCTTTACGTCAAGTCCCGTAGCCTCGGCGACGAGCCTTGAGGTTGTACCCGTGCCGCAAAGATGATATGATGCAAGCGTTTCTTTATTCTGAAGTGCCCAGGCAACCATATCGTGCTTTTTGTTGTCGTGTGCTATAAGAGCAACGGTCTTTTGCTTTTTTCTTTTAGTCTGCATATTAATGTCTCCTTTTTAGTCTTCTTTCTTCAATTATAAAAATTATACACCCTATATACAAGCTTTGTCAAGAACTTTGCACCAAAAATCAGGGGCGTTTCCACCAAAAAGCACAAGCCTTATTGACCTTTGGCTTTGTTTGTGTTACAATATAAAGGAAGTAAAAACAAGAAGGAGCTTTTCCTTGAGAATTTTTCAAATCAATTCTGTTGCGGGAATAAGAAGCACAGGACGAATATGTACGGATATAGCAAAGCTACTCTTTGAAAGAGGGCACGAGTGCAAAATTGCATTCGGCCGTGAGAACGCTCCTGATTTCTGCCGTGAATATACGGTCAAGGTCGGAACAAAAATTGGTGCCTACGCAAGATTTGCACGTGGGCTTGCCCTCGACGACCACGGCAAGGGGGCACGGTCTGCGACCGAAAAGCTCATTAAGGAGCTTGATGCATTCAAGCCCGATTTAGTACACCTGCACAACATACACGGCTACTATTTGAACGTAGAGCTACTGTTTAAGCATCTTAAAAAAATCGGCGTACCCGTGGTTTTCACACTGCACGACTGCTGGACCTTTACGGGACACTGTGCATATTTTGACTTCGTGGGGTGCGAAAGATGGCGTACAGGCTGCTTTGGGTGCCCTGCACTCGGCGAATATCCTCCGTCGCTTTTGCGCGACCGCTCAAAAAAGAATTACAGGGAGAAGAAAGAAATCTTCACCTCGCTTGACAATTTAACGCTCGTAACTCCATCAAAATGGCTCGCTACACTTGCAAAGGAGTCATATCTCGGAAAGTACGATATAAGGGTAATAAACAACGGTATAGACCTCTCGGTTTTCAAGCCTACACCGAGCGATATTTTAACACGCCTCGGACTTTGTGGCAAAAAAATCCTACTCGGTGTTGCAAGCGTATGGGAAAGACGCAAGGGACTTTCGGACTTTCTTGAGCTTGCAAAAATGATAGATGACGACACGCACATAATACTCGTAGGACTTAATAAGAAGCAAATTGCCTCCTTGCCTAAGAACGTACTCGGCATTGAGCGTACAAACAGCCAAAGGGAGCTTGCAGAGCTTTACAGCGCCGCTGACGTTTTTGTAAATCCGACGTACGAAGATAACTTTCCCACTGTCAATATGGAGGCACGTGCCTGCGGCACCCCCGTCGTCACGTACAGGACGGGCGGCTGCGTCGAGTGTGTAGATGAAAATTATTGCAAAATCGTCGAAAAAGGCGACACGGGTGCCCTCCTCCTTGCTATAAATGAGGTAAAAAAGTGCGAGGGAATAAACGCCGACGAATTTGACAAGAACGAGAAATATCTCGAATATCTTGCACTTTACGAACAGATACTCAGCAGAAAGAGGCAAAGTGAATAAGTGGGAGTGTCTCATTAAGGATCAATAAAATCAAGGCAAAAGCAGGAAAAATGCAATGAGAATTACAATTTCGTCGGATTCTTAATGAAAACACACCGTGGGGCGAGGGGATTTAGAGGAGAAATGGTCGTTCTCGACCAGAAGCCGTATAGACATACGCCGAGGGAGAGAGCGAAGATAAAATAAAAACGATAAAAAATCGAGAAAAACCTACGGTTTTCAACCTTGATTTCTTAAAACCGAAGTAAGCGAAAAGTGGAGATGTCTATTTTACAACATCTCCACTCGTTTTTTATTAGGTTTCCTCAAAATGCGACAGTCTCACCAATCTCAAAGTGACGGTAAATTTGCGGCAAACGGTCGTCACAGGACTAAACAGTTCTTGCTCTGTGCTTGCACACAAGGTGTCTATCCCGCCTTCTTTTGCTGCAATTTTCTTGCTGTTTCAGAAAACTTATTACTTTATTCCTCTTGCCTTTACGATAGCAATCATTTCTTCCATTACGGGCTTAATAGCCTTTGCCATCGAGAAAAAGCCGAGGTCGTTGGGGTGTGAGCCGTCTACGTTGTAGTTGGTTTCAAGCTCGGGAGAAATAAGATCGTCTCCTGAAAGGAACCAAACGTTCTTGTCGCCTCTTGCTACAGCGTTAAGATAGGTCTTTTCAACCACCTTCATACGATTATAATTTGATGATCCGACAGGCGTGCGGTTAGGTCTTGACATCATAAGAACAGGTGTGTCGGGGTGATTTGAACGGAATTCAAGGAACATACGTTCGTGCGTTTGCATAAGATATTCTATTGTTTTTGCATTATGGTCATAGTCGTAAACGAAAATACTCGGGTCGAGGGAAGCAACGTATGCAGATATAGCAGGCTCTGCCTTTGCCGAACCCGAAAATCCAAGGTTGGTATAGTTGAAATCAAGCCAACGGGAAAGGTGGTTCTGATAAATCATACCGGGACGGGACGCACACATACCCTGAGTAATAGACGAGCCGTAGAATAACACGGGTGTTTCAAGATAGTAGTCAGGTGCGGGAAGAACCTCGGCTCCCTCATCAAGACCGATGAAAACGTCTGAAACGGTTGCACCAAGAGGGAAATTCAAAGTGATAAGAGTTTCCCGACTATGATCAGCCCAAAACATATGCTCGTGTGCACTTTGTGCCGTTTTGGGGCGAGTCACACTACCAAAATTTGTTTCTCTGTACATATCGAACGCATGCTTACCGGTTACGGGGCTTATCTCCCAGCAGCCCTTGCCGGGTCCCTCAACGTGAAGTGCTATATGCTTTGAGCCTTTTACAATAAAACGAACTCTTCCGCCCGAGGTTTTCTCTGAAAGATTTGAAACCGAGGGGCTTGTCGCCTCTGCGACCGATTTGGGCAAGCGTCTGTAAAGTCCGTCCTCCTTGTAAACACCGTAAAGGCGAAACGGCGGCTTGCTTGCGTCATAAAATTTGAGGCTCTTGTCCTCAAATCCCGTTTCAACGCTCACGAGTGCTGCTGCAAGTTGATTTTCCATAATAAAATCTCCTCTTGGTTTTTGATTTAATTATACAACTTTATCCAAGGAAAAGCAATACCTTTTCGGAAATTTGACATCCTTTTTGTCGCTCATTTTTATCAAAAGCAGGCTCTGTTTTTTAAAAGGCGAAATTACATCATTGACTTGCAGAAAAAAATAGGGTATAATATAGTAAAAAAGCAAAGGGACATTCTATGGATATAAGCATAAAAGAATTTACCTCAAAGCTGACGAGTGCATTTGGACAAAACGGTCTTGGGCGAATGCTCTCACGTGAGCAAAGCGAGATGTTCGCCCTCCTGACGGAAAGAATGCTCAAAGAAAACGAAAAATACAACCTTACTGCAATAACGGACGTTGATATGATTATTTTAAATCATTACGTTGACTGTGCTGCGTTTGCCACAAGGCTGCCAAAGGGGGCTAAAATCATAGACGTCGGTTGCGGTGCGGGCTTCCCCACCCTGCCGACGGCAATTCTGCGTCCCGACGTACAAATAACGGCGGCAGACTCTACGGCAAAAAGAGTTGCATACGTTGAAGAAACGGCAGCTATGCTCGGACTTGAAAACGTCAAGGCTGTCGTTATGCGTGCCGAGGACGGTGGAAAAAATCCCACCTTCCGTGAAAAATACGACGTTGCTTGTGCAAGGGCGGTGGCTAATATGCGTGTGCTCTCCGAGCTTTGCCTGCCCTTTGTAAGGGTCGGCGGGCAAATGCTTGCAATGAAGGGGAAAAATGCAGAATTTGAGCTTCAAGATGCAAAAAGAGCGATTGCGACTCTCGGGGGCAGATGTGCAAGAGTGGAAAACATAGTCCTAAAATCAGCAGATGGCGAGATGTTCACCCACCCTCTTGTATATATTGACAAAAAAGAGAAGACACCGTCAGCCTATCCACGCCCCTACGCTCAAATTTCAAAAAAGCCATTGTGATATAATATGAAGCCCCGAGGCTCTTTAAAGTCCTCGGGGGTTTTCTTTTCGGCTTTTCCTTACGCTTTAAATATTCCGCAAAAAAATCGCAAATTTCGGCATATCGACCCAATATGACACTCTTTTACCCCCACCCAGTGTTAAAATTAAGTAAAAAACGGAGGTTTTGAGTATGAATATGTTTGACGAGGCGTCTGCTCTTTGCGGTACTATAAAAATGAGGGGATTTTCGCAATCTGAGATGGCAAAAATGCTCGGTGTCAGTCAATCGTACATTGCAAACAAGCTGAGACTTCTTACGTTTGATGAATGTATGCGTAAGAAAATATGCGAGGCAAATTTGACAGAAAGACACGCAAGAGCAATATTAAAGCTACGTGGAAAAGAGGACAGACGGCGTGCTCTTGATATTATAATCGAAAGAGGCTTAAACGTCGCACAAAGCGAGGCTCTTGTGGACGTTTTATACGAGCCACTGGCACCCCGTGTCGAAAATAAAGGTACGGCACTTGCTAAAACTGCAAGCTTCAAAAAGAACCTCGCCGAGAGTATTACGCAGCTGCGAAGCCTCGGTGTTGACGCCTCTGTCAGCCAAAGCTATTACGGAACAAAGCTATACATAACCGTCACGCTCGATGAGGGGAGCTATTAAACAGGATAGAATATAAAACTCAAAATAAGACAATGTGATATACCCCTTATACTATACACTCGAAAAAGGTTGCGAGACTACACCAAGGGAGGTATATTAAAATGAGGCACTGTAAGTAACAATGCCTCATTTTGTTTATATTCGGTTATGCCTAAATACGGCAGCCACTTGTTTATTTTTCCACACGTGCTCGTGTTATGCCGAGATTCGCATTTCCTATTGCTTTTACAATATCTATGAAAAGCCCCTCTTCCTCTTCGGGAAGCTTCAGAAAATCAAGGCAAACAGTACGCTCGTCTGTCAACGAGGCCTTGATGTTGATAGGCACGTTGGTTTTTCCCGCCTTTTCAAGAGTAGCTCTGATAATTCTTTCCATAGGCTCGGTGATGTGATAATCAACATCACTTCTGAAGAAGAAAAATACTCGCCTTGTAGTAAAGGTGTAGCCGCCCCTTACGTTTTTCACGTTCGGTGTATTTGCCTGTGCCTCGGCTTCCATTGTACGGCGAATGCGTTCAGCCTCTTGGCGACGTTCCTCCTCTATCTTAGCACGCTCAAGTGCCAAAAGACGCTCCTCCTCGTACCTCTTTGCCTCCTGTTGTAAACGGTGTTCTGCCTGTGCACGCTCGGATTCAAGTCTGCGTTTTTCTTCGAGTGCAAGCATTGCCGCCGCTTGAAGCCTTGCCTTTTCTCTTGCCTCTTCTCTCTCCTTTGCTTCAAGCTCTGCACGCATTCTTTCTTCTCTTTCTCTGCGTTCGGCATCCTCCTTGTCCCGAATCTCCTGTATACGGCGCGCTTCTTCTACCAGTCTTTCATTTTCACGGCGAAGACGCTTCTGCTCCTCAAGGAGCTTGCGTGCCTCATCCTCTGCCCTCTGTCTTGCTATAGTTTCGTATTCAAGGCGTATTTTCGCCTCTATTTCTGCACGGAGTTTTTCTTCTCTTTCCTCGTAAGAAATAGCTGCTGTCTCCACCTTTTCATCCATCTCATCCGTAGCTATACTCTGCTCCTCGGACCAATCATCTACGGTGACAGTCTCGCCAAGGGTAAGACCCGGGGTGCTTTCAACGGTCTGTTCCATAGCTTCTTCATAAGTCTCGAACCGCTCAAAAGGCTCGGTTATTTCAGTCTCGCCGTCCTGTGCAAGAGGCTCGTCCTCTTCCTTGTTTTCTTCGTCCAAATCAGGCTCGTCCTCTTCCTTAACTTCTTCGTCCAAAGCTGGCTCGTCCTTTGGCTCTATGTAGCTTTCACTTTCTGCAAGCAGGCGGCGTAGAGCCTCATCAAGAGAGTTGTCGTTCTTTTCAACCTCCTCTTCGAGCCGGGGGGCAGGTGCTGACGTTGTTGCTATGCTTTCAAGCAGTGCCTTTAACGTATCGTCCTCTTCAGGTAAGATATTTTCTACCGCTTCATCTATTTCTATCTTTTGAAGCTCGCCACGCTTTTTAGAACGCTTGACTAACTCACGCCAATCGGTAACGTTCTTGCGGCTCATTGCGGTGTGGTATTTGTCTGTGCTCTGACGAAGAAGGAATCTATATTCCTTTTCTCTTATTTTCTTCGATACGTCCTCACCAAGCTGAAAGGTAATAGTGCCCGGGCGGGGTGCATCGGAAACAGAATATGCAGCCGAAGAGTCGGAGCGAGTCCATTTAATCCAAAAATCCCTCGGTGCCGAGGTCTTGTTGGTAAGACGCAAGCGACGGTAAGTCACGTTCTCCGACGTATGCTCCATATAAGTATCGGGGGCGAAAATCATTTGAAGAGTCAAGGGAGCGTCGCCAAGTCCCCTCACAGCCGACGTCTTTGAAATTTCATCAGTCAGCTGTCTTGCCATTTCATCAATAAAGGTCTGCGAATACTTCCCTGCAAGGAATAGTGGGTCGTCGGAAACAGAGTGAATCTGAACCTTTATGTATCCTCCCGGAGCATATATGCTTCTGCCCTCAAGCTCCGCTTTAAATTCTGCGGGAACGTCGTCTGCGACAAGAAAGTCAATAGGTCCATCACCGACGTAGGAATACGGAACAGCACCCTTAAATCTCTTTTTATCAACACTCCAGGAAATCCAAAGCGTGCGTGCCCCCTCGTCGGTAAGCACTGTGAGAGGGTAATGCCATCTTCCGTCACTCTTGAATTCGCAGGACAGATAGTCCTCGTACATCTGCACTCCAACCAAGGACTCAGTAAAAACGCCCTCCACAAGCGGAATAAGATCCGTGTTAAATGAACAGAGAAAACGCTCCGTCATCGTGTCGCTTATAATTTTGTTATGAGTGAGATCCGTAAACATATCTTAAACCTCCGCACTTTTTCTTTTATTAATATTTTAGCATAACGTTTTTAAAAATGCAATATTTTTCGTGCGTAAAATAAAAAACTTTTAAAAAAGAAGAATTTAAAGCATAAAGAACTCCTGCAAAAAGGTCTCCCCAAGCAAAAGGGGAGACCTTAATAAGCATATATCCTTGCCTATTTCTGATTATTTTTGAACAAGATGAATTGCAAAGCCGCAAATCTCATCCTTGAAGTATACAAACTTGGGCTTGCCTGTCTTTTCGTCATAGGTCACAGTACTCTGGTCGAACTCGATGCCCATTCTCTTGAAATAAGCCATAGCTCTGTCCACAAAGTAAGTGCGGATTGCAATATGTCCGTGAGTGCCGGGACCCTTGCCCATCATAAACTCAAATGCTTCGCCCGCAAATACGGATTTGCTCGTTTCACGGCAGGGAAGACCGAACATCAGCTCAAAGAGCTTTGCCGCCTTTTTCGCCTCATCGGCGTTTTCTGCATTTATGCCCATATGAACGAACTCAAGACCAAGCATAGTCTTTACGGCATTTTTTGTGAGGGCGGTGATTTCATCCCACTTCTTTTCTTTTATAAGCTCATCCTTAACCATAAAAGAGCCGCCGCAAGCTATAATCTTGCCGAATTTGAGGTAATCAAGAAGATTCGCCGCATTGATTCCGCCCGTAGGCATAAAGGTGAGCTGACCGTAAGGAGCCGCCATTGCTTTAAGCATAGGAAGTCCCCCTGCTGCCTCTGCGGGGAAGAACTTTACGGTTTTAAGACCAAGCTCAAGCGCCGTCTCGATATCGGAGGGATTAGAGCAACCGGGGAGCATAGGAACACCCTTGGAAAGAGCGTACGATACAACCTTGGGGTTAAGACCGGGGGATACGAGGAATTTCGAGCCTGCGGCAATAGCTGCGTCAGCCTGCTCTGTTGTAAGCACGGTGCCCGCACCTACAAGCATCTCGGGATATGCCTCGGTTATGTTCTTAATAGCCTCTGCCGCACAAGCAGTTCTAAACGTGATTTCCGCTGCAGGAAGTCCGCCGTCGATAAGTGCCTTTGCAAGAGGAATTGCGTCCTCGGGATTTTCAATCTTGATTACGGGAATCAAGCCGATAGAATAAAGTTCGGAATTGATATTCGACATTTTGTTTCTCCTTTTATAAAATTTTATCATCATAATTATACTATTTATTTTGCCTGCGAGGAATTGCAAATATTGCCCGAGAGATTGTAAAAATTGACCTATAATATCTTTTTTTCATAATGTGCTTGAACTTTTATAAGGTTTGTTGTATAATGGTTCTAATAAATTAGAGCCCGGAGGGAAAGTCGGTGAAAAAAATTGGAATAGTTACACCTGATGACTTTTTATTTCAAAAAATCAAGCTCGCTCTTCGTGATATTGCGACGTGCAAAAGAGTTAACGAGGGTACGGTCGAGCATTTCGACTTCACCTTTGTTCACTCTATACAAAACGGCACTCGGCGTCTTTCAGTATCGGGTATAAGAGAGACAAGCTTGACGTTTCCTTTATCAATAGAGAACATACGCTCTCTTCTGTCCGACGAAGGTGACAAGCCGACGCTTACGCTCTCCGAGAGAGAAAAAAGCGTGATTTTCGGACAGCGAAGCATAAGGCTGACTGAGCTTGAATACGCTATGCTCTCCTTGCTTGTGGAAAAGCGGGGTGACTTTGCCTCACGTGAGGAGCTTCTTGCAAATTTGTGGGGTAAAGGAACAGATGCGGGAGTGGTGAACGTGTACATTCACTACTTAAGAGAAAAGCTTGAGTGCGAAGGCGAAAAGGTTATTATTTCTTCAAGAAAGCAAGGCTACAAAATCGACAAAAGATTTTTAGGAGGATCTCTCGAATGCTGACGTTTTTGGAGGGTGGCTTCAACTCAGGTGTACACGAGGAGCTGAAATCGATAATAGAACGCAAAACCGCCTCGGGGAAACGCTGTATACTCTTAGTTCCCGAGCAACAAACGGTTATGGCTGAAATAGAGATGGCAGAGGATATGCCCTCGTCCGCTCCGCTTCTTTTTGAGGTCAGCAATTTCACAAGATTTGCAAATACGGTATTCCGAGCACTTGGCGGAATAAAAACCGACTACGCCGACGGGGTCAAAAAATCGCTTATTATGTGGAAAACTCTTACAGAGCTATCCCCTCACTTGACTCTCTTAGGTGGACGCCGTGAGGTAGTTGCTGGAACGGTTGAGCGAGCAATGTCCGCAATCAAGGAGGCAGAGGTGCTCGGGCTTGATGCAGAAATGATGTCACAAGCGGCAGAGAACGAAAAAATCAACCGCCGCTTAAAAGACAAGCTCTCCGACCTTTCAAGGATAATATCCTTATACAAAAAAAATCTCGGAGAAAAGTATTCCGACACACAAGACGACCTTGCACACGTCACCCAAAAGCTTGAAAGCAATCCCGATTTTCTTCGTGAAACCGAGATATTTATCGAGGGCTTTACTTCCTTTACTGCAGGTCAGTACACACTTCTATCAAGACTTTTGACTATCACTAACGTCACAGTCGTCTTGAATATATCAAAAAGAAATTCCGACTCTTTTGAATTCTCAGAGCTTGTAAGAACAAGACAAAGGCTTATATCGGCAGCAGATAAGCTTGGGACAGAAAAGAAGATTTACAAGATTGACGGAGCTTTTGGAGTGAAAAGTCCGCTTCTTTGTGAAATCGCTCCGATTCTTTGGAAGAGTAACGCAAAAATTGACAACCAAAGTTTACAAAGCAAAGATGATTTAAGAATATTTGAAGCAAAAAATCCTTTTGAGGAATGCGAATTTATCGCATCGGATATAAAGAGGCGTGTTATAGAGGGAGCATCATACAGAGACTTTGCTATAATAGCAAGCGATGCATCAAAATATGACGGAATTCTCGACACGGGTCTTGATAAAGCGGATATTCCGCACTTCTCATCATACAAAACCGACCTTATGTCATACGAGGCTGTAAAGCTGATTTTTGCCGCCGCCCGTGCCTGCTCCGGATTTGCAAGAGAGGACGTGCTTGAATATCTTTCCTGCGGTCTTTCGGGCATTTCAAGAAACGAATGCGATGAATTTGAAATGTACGTTGACAAGTGGCAAATTGACGGTTCACGCTTCACCGACGGTGTCACTTGGAATATGAATCCTGCAGGCTTTGAAACAAGGTGCTCCCCCGATACTGACAAAACCCTTGCAAGAATAGATGCCACCCGTGTTAAATTAACAGTGCCTCTTCTTGCCCTTGGAGAAAAAATTTCAGGCAAGAGAAGCATAAGAGAGCACGCCTTGGCAATATTTACGTTCCTTGACTCACTTGGTGTAGAGCAGCAGCTAAAAGAGCGTTCAAAAAAGCTCATCTCACTCGGAGAGAATGCTTTAGCAGAGGAAAATGCACGGCTCTTTGGGTTGATTTGTCAGGCTCTTGATACTCTGGTTGAGGTGCTTGGTGATTGCAAATGCGACATAGAAGCCTTTGTCTCGCAGTTAAAGGTGGTTTTTCACGCAACACAAATAGGAAAAATCCCTGCCGCATACGATGAGGTTATGATAGGCTCGGCAGATATGATTCGACTTTCAAAAAAGAAGCATATTTATATGATGGGTGTAAATTACGGCGAATTTCCCGCCTCAGAGAGTGACAGTGCTTACTTTCTCGACAAGGATAAGGTAGCTTTGTCGGAAATCGGGATTGAACTTGATTATGACACACAAGCAAGAGGCTCAAGGGCTCTGTACTCTTTCTCACGTGCGTTTTCCTATGCGAGCGAAACGGTGACACTGCTTTATTCCCGCCTTGACACGTCATTTGGAGCTCTCACCCCCTCTCTTGTGATAGGAAATATAGAAGAGCTTACGGGCGGTGCAATAAAAGCACAGCGAACGGAAACCCTCCCCCCGGTGGCAAGGCTCTTTGCACCGACCATTACAAGCGAGGCACTCGGCGAGATGAAGCCGTCTGAAAGAAATGCGGCAAAATCCGCCCTCACCCGCTGTGGCTGTTCAAATTTTGCAGTCGAGACAAGCGTTGGCAACGGGTCCTTGAAATACAGCCCCGAGGATTCTGCAAAGACCTTATATCTCACTCAAACAAGGATAGATACCTTTGTCAGCTGCCCACTTCAATATTTTTGCAAATTTACCCTTTCCTTAGACGAAGGAGAAAGAGCACGGTTCGGTGCCTCGAGCATAGGCTCTTACATTCATTCAATACTCGAAAACTTCTTTTCGGAGGTCAAGCACCGCAGTCTTGACACAGCCGCTATCAGCGAGAGCGAGAGAGATGAAATGATAAAAAGAGCCGCTATGCGGTACTTGTCAGAGCTTGAAAGCGAATTAGGCGGAGCAGCAAAAACAAAGACCGCACTTTCAAGGCTCTTCCGCGCCGCAAAGCCTGTGGTAGACGGACTTTGCGAGGAGTTTGCGACATCTAAATTCAAGCCGACGTTTTTCGAGCTTTCCATAAGCAAAAGCTCCGAGAACGGTCCGACCCCTGTTGAGATAACAGGCGAGGGCGGAGAAAAAATACAAATATACGGAACTATAGACAGAGTGGACACTATGCAAAGGGACAACGACGTCTTTGTTCGTGTGGTGGATTACAAAACTGGCTCAAAGGAATTCAAGCCCGACGATATGGATAAGGGCAAGAATCTGCAAATGTTCCTCTACCTAAAATCAATAATAGAGTGCAAAAACGAGGGCTTTAAGGAAAGCATCGGTGTGAAGAAAGACGGTCGCCTTTTGCCCGCAGGGCTAATATACGTCAAAACGGACATCAGCGACCAAAGGATAGCCACGCCGTCAGACGAAGCGGCAAGGGAGCAAATAGAAAAGTCGCAAAAGCGTATGGGTATGATTTTGGACGACACGGAAATCTTCGCCGCTATGGGTGAAAGGTATATTCCTATACGTTTGACAAAAAACGGAGTCTACAAAACGTCTCAAAAATACCTGTATTCACTTGACGGATGGAATGATTTGTCAAGGCGAGTGGAGGATGTCGTTGGTAAAATCGGTCACAGGATTGCTTCGGGCGATATAAAAGCTATAAGAGTAAAAAGCGGAAAGGATAAATCTCCGTGTGAGTGGTGCAGATACAAGGCGTTCTGCCGAAGTGTTAAGCAATAATTTGACACGGGTGCATACCAAAAGCCTATTTCTTTGATTTTGATGCCACGCTCGTCAGCTCTACTCAACATACGTAAGAGTAATGAAAAATGTGAGAGGCGAAGCGGAAACAACACCTCCCTTGAGTGATAGGCTATCGAAAAACAATTCAACTCATATGCGAAAAAGCGGCAGAGTATTATATTTTCCTTGGACTTTATGGCTCGAAAAAATCAAGGCAAGAATGACAAAGCTTAAGTGCGAGGAGTATAAGCACCGCATTCCGCAAAAGGCACACGCTATATAAATCTTGAGAAAATTTAACACGCCCCAAGGTCTTTTAGCCTTGGGGCGTGTTTTATAGACTTTTTATCAATACATTCCGCCCATATCCGGAGCAGGAGCCGCCTGAGGCTTTTCTTCCTTTTTGTCGGAAACAACAGCCTCTGTTGTAAGAACGGTGGAAGCTATGGATGCCGCATTCTGAAGTGCGTGACGTGTGACCTTTGCGGGGTCTACAATTCCGCATTCAAGCATATCACAGAACTTTTCGTTATAAGCATCAAAGCCATAACCTATCTTGCCCGATTCACGAATCTTGGAAATGATTACCGCACCGTCAAGACCTGCGTTGTCAGCAATCTGCTTCATAGGAGCGGTGAGAGCCTTTGCTACTATTGCCGCACCCGTCTTTTCGTCTCCGTCAAGCTCCGCTACAATCTTGTCAACTGCGGAAATTACGTTGATGAGTGCCGTACCGCCGCCTGCGACAATACCCTCCTCGACTGCCGCCTTGGTCGCATTGAGCGCATCCTCGATACGAAGCTTCTTTTCTTTCATTTCTACCTCGGTTGCCGCACCGACCTTGATTACAGCTACGCCACCTGCAAGCTTTGCAAGTCTTTCAAGGAGCTTTTCCTTGTCAAACTCGGAGGTAGTGTTCTCAAGTGCCTGACGAATCTGATTTATTCTGTCGTCTATTGCAGATTTTTCGCCTGCACCGCCAACTATAATAGTATTTTCCTTTGTTACCTTGACCTGTCTTGCACGACCGAGCTGTGCGACACTTGCGTCCTTAAGCTCAAGACCAAGCTCCTCGGTAATGACCTCACCGCCCGTAAGTGCTGCGATGTCACGAAGCATTTCCTTGCGTCTGTCGCCAAATCCGGGTGCTTTTACCGCAACAACGGTAAACGTGCCACGAAGCTTGTTAAGAACAAGAGTGGTAAGAGCCTCGCCCTCTACGTCCTCTGCAACTATAAGAAGCTTCTTGCCGGACTGAAGAATCTGCTCAAGAAGAGGAAGGAGCTCTTGAATGTTGGAAATCTTCTTATCGGTTATAAGAATGAGACAATCGTCAAGGACAGCCTCCATTTTGTCAGTGTCAGTGACCATATAGGGGGAGAGGTAGCCTCTGTCAAACTGCATACCCTCTACAACCTCGCTATAAGTTTCTGCACTCTTCGATTCCTCAACAGTGATAACGCCGTCGGAGGTAACCTTTTCCATAGCATCTGCAATAAGTCTGCCGATGCTCTCATCTCCTGCGGAAACGGCACCGACTCTTGCTATATCCTCTGTTCCGGAAACCGCCTTAGCCTGAGAGGTAAGCTCTTTGACTGCTGCATCAACAGCCTTGAAAATGCCCTTGCGAAGAACAATGGGGTTTGCACCTGCGGTAACGTTCTTCATTCCCTCGTGAATGAGTGCCTGTGCAAGCAAGGTAGCGGTGGTTGTTCCGTCACCTGCTGCATCATTGGTCTTTGTAGCAACCTCACGAACGAGCTGTGCACCCATATTTTCAGCCGCATCGTCAAGCTCTATTTCCTTTGCGATGGTAACGCCGTCGTTAGTGATGAGGGGAGAGCCGAACTTCTTGTCAAGAACGACGTTTCTGCCCTTGGGTCCAAGTGTGATTTTTACAGTATCGGCAAGCTTGTCAACTCCACGAAGAAGTGCGGATCTGGCATCCATGCCGTAAAGAATTTCCTTTGCCATTGTGTTTTCTCCTTTAAATAATTATTCTACTACGGCAAGAATGTCGGACTGGCTGACTATGTTGTATTCAACTCCGTCAAGCTTGACCTCTGTGCCTGTGTACTTGCCCGTGATTACCTTTTCGCCGACCTTAAGGGTCATTACGACCTCCTTGCCGTCAACAATGCCGCCGGGACCTACGGCAACTATAACGGAAACCTGCGGCTTCTCCTGTGCGGATCCCGGGAGAATGATTCCCGCCTTGGTCGTTTCCGCCGCTTCTTCCTTTTTAAGTACAACCTTATCAAGTAAGGGTCTAAGTGTCATTTTCGTGTTCCTCCTAATTATATTTTAGCACTCTTTTATGGCGAGTGCTAATTCGTACTGCATATATTTTATACTAAACTTCCCTTGAAATCAATACTTTTTTTGTTTTTTCACAATTTGTTAACATTTGAGCTTGCTCTCTCAAAAGAAATCGAGCTTTTCCTTTAATATATTCATAATTTTCTTTTCCTCCCTGGAGATTTTCACCTGAGAAAGACCGAGAATTTTCGCCACCTCAACCTGTGAGAGATCCTTAAAATAACGCAAAGCTACTATTTTCTGATGAAAATCACTAAGCTGCTCTATCGCCATTTTCAAGGCGAGCTTGTCGAAGTTTGCATTCTCCTCATCCTCGTTTGATAGCGTGCTTCCGAGGGTTACGCCCTCGTCCTCATCATAAACGTTTTCATCAAGCGAGCGTACCGGTGCCGCTGAAAACAAGGCGGATGCGGCATCCTGTGCACTAACTCCCACGGCGGCGGCTATGGACTCTATACGGGTATCCTCTCCGTTTAAAATGCGGCGTTCCCTTTCCATTGCCAAAAGGGCACCGAGACGCTTTTCCTCTCTTGAAACCTTAATTGGTCCGTCATCACGCAAAAAGCGACGCATTTCTCCGAAAATCAGCGGCACAGCGTAGGTGGAAAAAGCACATTCCCTTGAAAAATCAAAGGTACGCATAGCCTTTACAAGTCCAAGAAGACCGCACTCCACAAGGTCATCTGTCGGCGCTCTGCCCGAAAAGCGTCCAGCAATGCTGTAAATCAAAGGCATATTAATCTCAGCAAGACGCTCGCCCGCCTCGCTGTCCCCCGCTCTGTAACGCCTGAGCAGCTCTACGTTTGCTTTGTATTCAGATTTCTTTTCTTCTACCGTATTCATTGCACCTCGGTGGAATTTAGGGCTTGAATATTTTTCTCATCAAGACGGTCGTGCCCTTGCCCTCCGAAGATTTTACACTCAAAAAGTCAGTAAAGCTCTCCATCACGAGAAAACCCATTCCACATCTCCCCTCGCCCCCCGTTGTGTACAGCGGCTCACGTGCAAGCGCTACGTCCTTAATACCACAGCCGTTGTCGGAAATTTCTACGGAAATCTCACGTGTGTCATAAAGGCGAGCGGATATGTATATATTTCCCGGTGCGTCATCTCCTCGGTCACGGTAAGCGTGAACTATGCAGTTGGTCACAGCCTCACTGACAGCAAGACGCAAATCTCCAACCTCCTCAACGCTTGGATTAAGCTCCGCCGCAAAGGCAGATATGCAAGAGCGTGCCACAGCCTCATTCACCCCGATGGCGGGGAGTCTGAGCTTCATTTCATTTATGATTTTTTTCATCTTTTTAATTGTCCTATCTTGAGACTGCAAGTCCCGATATTTTTTCAATTCCCGAAAGGCGTATAAGCTTGATTAGAGATTCGGACAAGCCGACGAGCTTTACAGCTGCGCCAACGGCAGCCGCAACCTCAGCTCTGCCTATAATCAGCCCAATTCCCGAGCTGTCCATAAACCGCACTGCAGAAAAATCCAGAATAAGAAGCTCGGGCCTGTATCTGAAAAGTGCGGGGTCTATTCTGTCCCTTAGTCTCTTTGCGGTGTGATGGTCAATTTCACAAAGCAGCTCGGCTGTAAGCTTTCTGCCCTTTTCGGTTATAACTACGTCATCTCTCATTTCGTTTTCCTCTTTTTTATATCCTTTATCGGACTGTTACCGAATGTATTATATCACTGTGCAGTGGGCGGATTTTGTCACATTCGGGAAAAAAGAGAAGTTTTCAAATATCTGCAAGATGTAGCTTTTTTACTATATTACGCTTTATTTGCAACTTTTGTAGCTTATACGCCGTTTCGCTCAAGCCGTCAACGGCACTTTTTGCATATCCCGTCCTTGAGCCTATTTCATCTATGAAAATCGGAACGTATCTTGACGGGGCAATTTCACCCGCTGCACCGGCTATTTTACAATTTATGTAACGAAGCTCAACCTTGACTCGGCTCGACGTGTTTTCGTCTGCAATAAGAGCAGCACGTCTGCGATAATCCGCACACAGTGCAACCACGAGTGCATCTACGCTCTTTTCAAGCACATTTTCATTTTTCACTGCGCACATTTTATTTCTCTCCATTCGTCAAACAGTTCCTCAAGCGACTCCTTGAGTGAACGTAATTGCTCGAGGGTATTGGCAGCATCCCTCACTACGTCCTCGATGTCTGGCAACCACCTTTCAGGGTCTTCTTCTGCACATTTAGTGAGCATATCCATCAAAAGACTGCGAATATCAAGCATCTGCTCGGCTTCTTTTATTTTGTCGGAAATCTTCCTTATGTCATTTTTAACACTTTCAGCTGAGCGATAAAGCATTATCGGCTCGCCCTCATAAATGTCATACGTCCTATACATTTTTCTCCTTCCTTTTTTGTCGAAATTGGTATTTTTTAACTTTTTAGGTGACTTTCGGGGCATAAGTAACCTGTTACGTGACTATAATAGCATAAGTTTTGTCACTTGTCAAGTGATTTTTAGAGCTTTTTTTCGACTTTTTTCTTCAAAACTATTGCATATAACGTGACTTTGTGGTATAATCAGATTGCCGATGACGAAAACTGTTGTTTTTTGCGTTAGTATGGCAATGTTATGAAACAACAAGGACGAGTCAAGGATTTAGGAGGATATTATAACTTATGGAAGCTAATAGGCTTAAAACCTTAAGGAGAGCAAAAAAAATCACCCTTGATGAGCTTGCTTTAGCCGTTGGGACGAGTAAGCAAACCATACACAGATACGAAAACGGAATCATAAGTAACATACCGCCGGAAAAGGTGGAGCGTCTTGCCGCCGCTTTGGATACTACTCCGAGCGAGCTTATGGGCTGGTCCAAGCCCGGTATACCTAAATACGAAAATATCGTTCCGCTAAAAACAAAAAAGCTGCCTATCCTTGGTGAAATTGCGTGCGGTGAGCCTATATATGCCAGAGAGGAGTACGAGAGCTTTGCAGCGGCAGATGCACGTCTTGATGCAGATTTTTGCTTAAAGGCTAACGGGGATTCTATGACCGGGGCGAGGATTTTTGACGGTGATACGGTCTTTATCCGCTCTCAGGAATCGGTAGACAACGGTGAAATAGCAGCAGTGATAATCAATGATGAGGCGACACTCAAAAGAGTTTACTTCTACCCCGAGGAATCAAAGCTGATTCTCACTCCTGAAAATCCAAAATATGCACCTCTGGTATTTATGGGGGCGGAGCTTGATCAAATCAAAATTATAGGAAAGGCTGTTGCTTTCCAAAGTGCCGTTATATAATTTAATTCAATATATAATATATAATGAAGCAAAAAACTCGACACGGGTACACCCGTGTCGAGTTTTTATTCCTGAATCGGCTTGTTTTGTAAAGCCAACCTCTTACTTTGTTTTAAAGTTTCAAATTACCACATCAAGTGAACGTCAGTTCTCTTTTAAGCTTCGTTTTAGGCTTGATGCTTACTCGCCATAGTGCCAAAGTGCTTTCTAGTTTTCGGAACCTCGAAGAGGTTTGGCACATACTCGACGTGCCAAACGAAAACTGGGCATCAAGCAAGAAGCATCTCTCACTTGTATAAAAGTTAAAGCTTGATGCTTACCAAGCTAAAAACTCCTCGCCAAGAAGCTTCAAAACAGCCTCGGTATAGAAATAGTCACCGTAAATGATTGAGATGTGGATACCCTTCATATGCTTCTCCTCAAAGGGATAGCGTACGGAACCGTAACCGAGCATATGGTCATTTTCGGGATCAAAGTCACAGAACTTTTCTTCCATTGCCTTGAGCATTTTTATTGCTGCGTGAGCGTACATTCCACCCTCGTTTTCAGGAAGGTGCTTTGCAAGCTCAAGAAGTCCGCAAGCTGCACACGCACCTGCTGTAGAATCGTAATATACAGGCTCTTCGGGAGAACGGAAATCAACACGAGGAAGCCAATCGTCACAGCAATTTGCTATAAAGTAGTTCGCAACCTTCTTTGCTGCATTGAGATATCTTTGCTCACCTGTGTGAATGTAAGAAAGGGTAAATCCGTAAAGTGCCCAAGACTGACCTCGAGACCAAGAAGAACCAACCTCAACGCCCTGGCCTCCATATGTATTGACTACCTCAAAGGCATCCTCTCTATTATGTTCTACTATATGAACAACTGAGCCGTCCTCACGAAGATGGCAGTTGATTGCCATATCTGCGTGTGCCATTGCAATTCTCTTAAAGCGATCGTCCCCGATCTCCTCCGATGCCCAATACAGGAGCGGAATATTCATAAGGCAGTCGATAATAGTCCAGTTTGTGGCGTTATATCCGCCCCACGAGCCGTTCCAAGCACGAATAAAGCCGTTGCCGTTGCCGTCAAGAATGAAGCGGGAAAACAATGAGGATGCCGCAAAGAGATTTCTCGTTTTTGATTTCTCATTTCCGGTCAATCTGTAAGATGCACCCGAGAGAATGTGCCACATAAAGCCAACGTCGTGATGAAGCGTGCGAAAATTAGAAAGTGCCTTATCAAGAAGTAGCTCATTGGTTTCAGCCGTGAGTCTGTAATTTTCATTTTTCGTACGGTTATAGAGCAGCCAGTTAAGTCCACCCCAGAAGCCGGCAGTCCACGCACTGGGTTTAATTTCCTTATGCACTCCGTTTTCATCAACACCGTCAACAACCTTGTCACGTGAGCGGACTGTCACCGCTGACATTTTGGCATCAATCTTGCCAAAAAGCTCCTCCGCCCAAGTGCGGTTCTCACTAATTAAAGTTTTGTAGCTTTTCATATTTCGATTCCTCTTTAATTTAAATATTGAAATTAGCGTGATGCTTTTTTAGCCGGGGAACTTTCCGAAATATGCCTGGATACCGCCGTCAACGTAGATTACCTGTCCGTTTACAAAATCGGATGCTCCCGATGCAAGGAAAACAGCAGTGCCGCCGAGTTCCTCGGGATCGCCCCATCTGCCTGCGGGGGTCTTGGTGTCGGTGATGAACTGGTCGAAGGGGTGCTTTGAGCCGTCTGCCTGACGTTCTCTCAGGGGAGCGGTCTGGGGAGTTACGATATAACCGGGACCGATGCCGTTACACTGAATGTTGTATGCACCGTACTCGGAGGCGATATTTCTTGTAAGCATTTTAAGTCCGCCCTTTGCAGATGCATAAGCAGAAACGGTTTCACGTCCGAACTCGCTCATCATAGAGCAGATGTTGATGATCTTTCCGCTTCTCTTTTTCATCATAGAGGGAAGGACAGCCTTGGATACGATGAAGGGAGCATTGAGGTCAACGTCAATAACGGCTCTGAACTCGGATGCCGCCATCTCGTGCATAGGGATTCTCTTTATGATACCCGCATTGTTTACGAGAATGTCTACTGTGCCGACCTCCTTTTCGATTTTTGCAACCATTGCCTGCACTGCGTCCTCGTCAGTAACGTCACATACGTAGCCGACAGCGTCGATTCCGTCCGCCTTGTAGGAAGCAATACCCTTGTCAACGAACTCCTGCTTGATGTCGTTGAAGACAATCCTTGCACCTGCTGCGTTAAGAGCCTTTGCAATGGCATATCCGATGCCGTACGATGCACCTGTTACGAGTGCAACCTTGCCCTCGAGACTGAAATTCTGAATGTAAGACATTTTAATGTTCTCCTGTTTTATATTTTATGTTTTATTTTTTAAAATTTGCCAAAACCGTTTGAATATAGAAAAATCACCGAAGCTCCTTGGTCTCTATGTGATCCATATCGGTGAACTCCTGGTTCTCACCGCACATAGCCCAGATGAAGGAGTAGTTCTTCGTGCCGACACCGGAGTGAATGGACCACGAGGGAGAAATTACAGCCTCCTCGTTGTGCATTACGATGTGGCGTGTTTCCTTAGGCTCACCCATCATATGGAATACAGCATCATTCTGACCCATATCAAGATAGAGATAAACCTCCATACGTCTGTCGTGGGTATGGCTCGGCATAGTGTTCCAGTTTGAGCCGACCTCAAGCTGTGTAAGTCCCATTGCAAGCTGGCAGGACTTCATAACCTCGGGATGTATGTACTGATTGATGACACGCTTGTTGCAATCCTCAACGGAGCCGCAGGGAACCTTACGTGCCTTGGTGATGTCAATCTTAACCGTGGGGTACTCGGTGTGTGCGGGACAAGAGGTCATATAGAACTTTGCGGGATTTGCTTCGTCCAAGCTCTTGAATTTAAGCTCCTTGTGTCCTCTTCCAACATATATGCCGTCTCTGGGATTCATTTCATAGACCTCGCCGTCAACGGTGATGACACCGGGGCCGCCAATGTTGATACAGCCAAGCTCACGACGCTCAAGGAAATACTCTGCTGCAAGCTCCTTGCCCGCTTTGAGATTAAGTTCAAGCTTAATGGGCATCATACCGATTACTATAATTCTGTCGATATGGCTGTATACCATTCTGATGTTGTCCTTTGTAAAGAGGTTCGCTATATGAAATTCCTCTCTGAGTCTATCCGTAGTATAATATCTCACGTCCTTTGCGTTTGCGGCGTCTCTAACTTCCATTCCTTCATTCTCCTTTTTAATATAGTTTCCGTAAACTTCCATTTGCGAGAGAGCGGCGAACGAAAGCGAGCCGTCCTCAAGTCTTTGCTGCTTGAAGCCCGAGAGCTTCACGAATTCTGTCTTTTTAGGCTCGAATTCAACCGCCTGTCCGTCTGCGACACCCAAAAGCTCGGCGTGAATCTTCGTTCCGTCGGAAAATTCAACGTCCACCTCTTTCCAATAAGTGTCGTGCGGAAAATCCGCTCTTAAAAACAGCACTACCTTTGAGACAAGAATCTCTGTGCCGAAGCGAATCTCATATTCAAGGTCCTCACGAAGACCGCCGCCCCACGAATGATAAGGATAAGCTCCGTGACCTAAATTGTCGGTTATGCCGTCGATGGCATTACGCTCAAAAAAGCACGGGTCCTCACGGGTGACAAAATTCGCCACTGCGTGTGGGAAGTATTTAGCCACGTTATGCCTGTCGTGAGAATTTAACGAAATCTTACGTTCACCGTAAATTTCCGCCTCGGTTGGCTCCTCTGCGACAATGCGATGGCTCTCGCCCGAGAATGCTCCGGGAGCATAGCAGCATTTAAGCTCTCTGCCAAACGGAATTATAAATTCAAACACTCCGTCAGGCACGTAAACAATAGATTCTGCAAGAGTTTGGTCAAGCCTCAGACGCACAAATTCACCGTCGCACAGCTCTACACGAATTTTGTCGCCCTCCTCGTATACGCCGCTGTAACGCTCGTCAATCTGCTCGCCGTATGCCTTGAATTTTACTTCGCCGTTTGCATTTAAAATCTTTAAATTTAAAATAATAATCACCCCTTCTAATATAAGATAATACCATATTTGGAAAAATAAATCAATACCTTTATGCCAAATAAAGGGCAAAAAAACAAATTCTATTGCTTTTTGGCGATGTATGCTATACTTTAAGTGACATTTTTAAAGGCTTGCATTTCAAATACAAGCCGAGCTTACACGAGGTGCTCTGCTCTTTTTTAATTTTCTTTTAAAAAGGGTTGACAAAATCTGATATTTGCTATATAATAAATTATACTCGATATGATAGAGGTGCGTTTTGTCATAAAACCCGATTTGAACGGTTGCCGAAAACCGCGGGGAGGGGCAGACGCCGAAGGCAGTCCACGGCAAAGGGCTGACCTGGCAGCGTGAAATAAGATTTGCGTTGTTGTCGCAGAATTATGCGGAGGGCTATCTTTCACACGCTTTTATTTGTGAAATTCATCAAAAAGCGGACGGTGGCCTCATTTGAGGCTGCTTTTTTTGTTATCCTCTTCTCTATTGACAAAATCGGGCAAAAAACATAAAACAGGAGCAAAAAAAATGAAAAAAACAGTATTCACCGGTGCGGCGACAGCCATAGTCACCCCTATGAAGGAGGGTGCGGTCGATTATGACAATTACGGCAGGCTCATCGATTGGCAAATTGCAGAGGGTATAAACGCAATAGTTGCGGCAGGCACAACGGGCGAGGGCTCGACCCTGACGGACGAGGAGCACAGAGAGGTCATACGCTACACTGTCGAGCGTGTCGGAGGCAAGGTTCCCGTAATTGCAGGCACAGGCTCCAACGATACGGACTATGCAATAGACCTTACACTCCACGCTTGCGAGGTAGGTGCTGATGCGATGCTCGTTGTTTCGCCCTATTACAACAAGGCGACCCAAAAGGGGCTTATTGCTTCCTTTGAAAAAATCGCAGACAATTCAACGAAGCCTATAATTCTTTACAACGTCCCCTCAAGAACAGGGTGCAATATTCTTCCCAAGACGGCGGCGGCTCTTGCAGAGCATCCTATGATTGTGGGTATGAAGGAGGCAAGCGGAAATATCTCGCAAATCGCCGAGCTTCTCTCTCTTGTTAAGGACAAAATGGACGTCTACTCGGGCAACGACGACCAAATCGTGCCCGTAATGTCACTCGGAGGCAAGGGCGTTATCTCCGTTCTCTCCAACATTCTCCCAAGACAGACCGTTGAGATATGCGACAAGTTCTTTAACGGAGACGTTGCCGGTGCGGCGAAAATGCAGCTTGACTACATTCCTCTTATAAACGCACTCTTCTGCGAGGTCAACCCCATTCCCGCAAAGGCGGCAGTGTGCGCTATGGGCTTCTGCGAGAACCTTTTGAGATTGCCCCTTACTCCTATGGAGGAGGACAACAGACAAAAGCTGCTCGCTCTTATGAGAAAGGCAGGGCTTGAGGTTTAAAATATGAAGATTATAATTCACGGAATAGGCGGAAGAATGGGTGCGGAGGTTGCAAAGCTTGCAATTTCCGGCATCAGAGGTGCGGAGCTTTTATGCGGCGTTGATCCTTACGGCAGCTTTGACGGAGTGTGCTGCTACAAATCATTTGACGAAATAAAGGAGCGTGCGGACTGTATCATTGACTTCTCACATCACACAGCGACTCCCGCACTGCTCAGCTATGCCGAAGCGACAGGCACGCCCGTAATCCTTGCAACAACGGGACACACGGAGGAGGAGCTTGAGGCAATTCGCATTGCATCTGAGAAAATCGCTATTTTCCACGCAGCAAATATGTCGCTCGGCATTGCTCTGCTGATCGAGCTTGCAAAGATTGCGGCACGGACTATGCCCGATGCGGAAATAGAAATAATAGAAAAGCATCACGACAGAAAGCTTGATGCTCCGAGCGGAACGGCACTCGCTATTGCAAATGAGCTTAAGACCGTAAGAGACGATGCGTTTTTCGTATACGGAAGAAGCTCTCAGGCAAAGCGTACAAAGGAAGAGATCGGAATACACGCAATACGACTCGGCAACATAGTAGGAGAGCACGAGGTTATAGTAGGTACGGATTCGCAGACCGTCACCCTCAAGCACGAGGCACATACAAGAGCACTCTTTGCTGAGGGGGCACTTGCCGCAGCAGAGTTCATCATAGGAAAAAGTGCGGGGCTTTATTCAATGCCCGATATGATAAGAATTTAAATTGAAAGAAATTTCCAAAATGGTAAAAAACAACGTTAATTTATGGGAAAACCTGTGTAATAACATAAGAAAATCGGAAAACGGCACCCTGCTCTTTGCAGGACGTGAGGCGACGGAGCTTGTCCGTAAATACGGCTCACCCGCTTTCATTTTCGATGAGGAGCAGGTTCGTCGAAACTGCCGCACGTATGTAAATGCGTTAAAGGAGAGCTTCGGCTGTGAGGCATTGCCTCTTTTCGCCTCAAAGGCGGCGTCGTTCAAGCGTATATATGAAATAATAAAGGAAGAGGGATTCGGCACGGACGTCGTTTCCTCAGGAGAGATATACACGGCAAAGCTTGCAGGCTTTCCTCTTGAAAAGGCGTACTTTCATTCCAACAACAAAACCGACTCGGATATAGAGTATGCAATGAACGAGGGCGTAGGCTACTTTGTGGTGGACAACGTCGAGGAGCTTTGTGTCATAAACGACGAAGCGCAAAAAAGAGGAATAAGACAAAAGGTGCTTTTGCGTATCACTCCCGGAATAGACCCGCACACCTATGCGGCGGTTGCTACGGGGAACGTGGACTCCAAATTCGGCTCGGCAATAGAAACGGGTCAGGCGGAAGAAATCACAAGAGTGGCTCTTGAAATGACGGGCATCAGGCTTGTGGGCTTCCACTGCCACGTCGGCTCCCAGGTTTTTGACTCCGAGGTGTTCAGAAGAGCGTCGAAAATTATGCTCGACTTCATAGCCGATATGGAAGAAAAGCTCGGATTCGTCACCGAGGAATTAGACCTTGGCGGCGGCTTTGGTGTCAGATACACCGTGGACGACCCCGAAATCAACATTCCCGAAATCATCTCGCAAATCGCCACCACCCTAAAAAGCCACGCAAACGCACTCGGTATTAAGCTTCCGAAAATCCGCTTCGAGCCGGGACGCAGCATTGTTGCTGATGCGTGCGTTACGCTCTACACGGTCGGAACTGTAAAAAGAATACCCGGCTACAAGAATTACGTTTCCACAGACGGCGGAATGACGGACAACCCGAGGTTTGCTCTTTACGGCTCAAGGTACACCGTTGCTTTGGCAAACAAGCTTAACGAGGAGTGCGATTTTGAATGCTCTGTTGTCGGCAGATGCTGTGAATCGGGCGACATTATTCAAGAGCACGTATTTCTGCCCTCGAGCGTTAGGCGAGGCGATATTCTTGCTGTTTTCACCACGGGAGCGTATAACTACTCTATGTCATCGAATTACAACAGAATCGGCAGACTGCCCGTCGTAATGATTGACAAAAACGGCCGTGACTACCTCGCTGTCAGGCGTGAAAGCCTTGAGGACATCGCCAGATGCGACGTCTAAAATCGGTCGCAACCCCACACCCGTGTGAAATTTAACAAAAAATAAGATGTAAAACGGAAAGCGGAGATTTAAGCAAATCTCCGCTTTTAATTATTTTTATTGAAATAGCTCAAATAATATGGTATACTTATTATAAAAATAACTACATACCCTTTTTTCAATCCTAAATTCACCGAGATTCACAAAAAGGAGAAAAGAATGAAATACACGGCAAACGAAAAAAGATACGACGAGGTGGAATACAGAAGCTGCGGCGAGAGCGGCTTAAAGCTGCCGTCGGTCTCGCTCGGTCTTTGGCACAACTTCGGAGACAACGGCAACTTTGAAAATATGTGCAAAATGTGCTTTACCGCCTTTGACAGCGGTATTGTGCATTTTGACCTTGCAAACAATTACGGACCTCCCGCAGGAAGTGCGGAAGCCAATTTTGGCAAAATACTTCACGACCACCTTTGCGCCTACCGTGATGAAATGATTATAAGCACAAAGGCGGGCTACTATATGTGGCCCGGTCCCTACGGTGACAAGGGAAGCAAAAAATACCTCACCGCAAGCCTTGACCAAAGCCTCAAAAGAATGGGTCTTGACTACGTTGATATTTTTTACCATCACAGAATGGACCCCGACACACCACTTTACGAAACGATGTGGGCACTTGACAGCATTGTAAAAAGCGGCAAAGCACTCTACGTCGGGCTTTCAAACTACGACGGCAAAACGATGGAAGAGGCGGCGAAAATACTGAACGAATTACACTGCCCCTTTGTAATCAATCAGAACAGATACTCTATTTTCGACAGAACCGTAGAGAAAAACGGAATTTTAGAAAGTGCAAAAAGAGGCAAAAAGGGTATGATAATTTTCAGTCCTCTTGCTCAAGGTTTGCTTACAAATCGCTATCTTTGCGGAATTCCCGATGACAGCCGTATAATAACAGACGGAAGATTTTTAAAGCAACACGCCCTCAGCCCCGAGATGCTTGAAAAAATAAAGAGGCTCGACGAAATTGCAAAAAACAGGAATCAAACTCTTGCACAAATGGCACTTTCTTGGGTCTACACACGTGATGGCATCACAAGTGTGCTTATCGGTGCGTCAAAGCCCGAGCAAATCATCGAAAATCTCAGGATGACAAAAAATCTTCGCTTTACCGAAGAGGAGCTTCGTGCTATCGACAGCATCGCTCTTTAAAAAATTCAGCCGATGAGGTTTCATTCGATTCCTCATCGGCTGTTTTTTCAGTTCTTCATCGAGATATATTTATATAGCTTATTACAAGCACTTTATATTGGAAAGCGTTATGCCCTCGCAAAGTCTAAGCGAGAGGGTTTGAACTGTCGGGTGCTCCTTGTCGCCAAAGGTAATATCATTGAATTTTATATCCTTAAGCTCGTGTCCCGGCTCGTCAAAGCCACAAAGCTCAATGGCATCACAGCTTACAATGTTCTTTTTCATATCCTGATAGGTGCCCTTTAATGTAATACCCTCAAAGCTACAGCTTTCAAAAATCGGAGCAACACCTGCACTTATGCCGTCGTCGTTATAGGGGACCGAATGGAACATAATGCGGGGCAAGACGCAATCTCTTACGTGTATCTCACGAACAAATCCGCCCCTCTTTTTAGTTCCCTTGATTTCTATTCCGTATACGGAATTACTCAAATCGCAATCCCAAATTTGCACGTCCTCAATGCCGCCGCTCATTTCACTGCCCATACAGATGCCGTGACCGTATTTGCTGACGCAATCAAACACACGGATATGCTTGCAGGGCTTGTTTATAATATTTCCCTCAGGGTTTTTTCCCGATTTAATAGCAACAGAGTCGTCACCTGTAAAGAACGTACAGCCGAAAATAGTGCAGTTGGTAGAGGAGTCGGGATCCCAGCCGTCACCGTTGTGCACACCCTCGGAAATAAACGTACAGCCGTGGGTCACAATGCTGTCCGAATAAATCATATGTACGTTCCAGCAAGCACCGTTTTTAAGCGTAAGACCTGACAAAACAACGTTCTGCGCATTGCTCATATTTATAAGACGCGGGCGGACTCTACCGGGGATTGTATCCTTGTTCTCACATTCATTTATCTTGTCGCCAAGCTCTGAAAGATATCGCTTAAGCTCCTCTCTTTCAAGCTCGATAACTCTTTTTCCGAGCACCTCGCCGCCGCTTGCAACGGTTCCCTTGCCGTGTATCAAAATATTACCGCAATTATAACCGCCGTTTCGGTCAAGCTCTCCGATATTCAAAAGACTGCTATAGCAGTAAAGCTCCGTGCCCTCAAAGCGGCTCCAAATCTTAGGACGATAGTCCTCGGGACAGTCTGTACCCTGCAAAACCGCACCCTCATCAAGATATATTTCCATATCGCTGTGAAGACGCAACGAGCCTGTCATATATACACCCTTTGGGAAGTAAAGAACGTCCTTTTCGGTGCAGTCATCAATAGCCTTTTGAAGAACCTTTGTGTTCAAAGAGCTTCCGTCGGACACGGCAAAGTAAGGAGCTTTGGTAACGTCAATTTTTCTTTTTTCTTCAGCGGTTTTTATGCTTGTCTGCACTTTTCCAAGAGGCGAGCTTACTTCTATCTCGAATGCTCTGTCCGCCTCCAAGCCCTCAAGGGTGAGGTGCGTTTTAGCGGTTTTTCCGACGCTCTCTCCGTCCTTGAAAACCTCGTATACGGTATTTTTGTCGGCACCGCTTGGCTTATCCCAATAAAGCGTAACAGAATTACTTGTCACAAAAAAATTAATACTCATTTTATTATCCCCTGTTCTTATTTTAGCTTTATGATTGAAATTCGTATTTCAAGCTGCGGTCAAACAGTGCGTTTATAGCCGTCTTTGCATCGCTCTTGCCGTAAACGACGTCGTAGACCGCACGGCAAATCGGGAGGTCGACGTTATACTTTCCACCGAGCTTCAAAAGTGCAAGCACGGTATAGTAGCCCTCCGCAAGCTTGTCAAAGCTCTCGCCCCTTACAAACGCTTCGCCAAAACGGCGGTTGTGGCTGTAACGGGAGAAGACCGTAGCCTCGTAGTCGCCAAGGTGACAAAGCCCGTAAACCGACACGGGGTTGCCGCCAAGAGCTTCTATAAGCCTTGAAATCTCACGAGGTCCACGTGACATAAGCGCACCCTTTAAAGAAGAGAGGTCAAGCCCGTCAAGTATTCCTGCGGCAATGCCGATGACGTTCTTTGCGGCGGCTCCTATTTCATTTCCTATAAGGTCGTTTCCGTAATAAAATCTGATGAGGTTGCTTGAAAAAATTTCAATCAGCCTATGCTTCGTTTCCGAATCACGGCTGTCGATTACCATACAGTTCGGTCTTCCCGCACAAAACTCCTCAACGTGCCCGGGACCAATCCAAACGGCAACCTTATTCGAGCTGTCAAGATACTCCTCCGCAATTTCCGAAAGACGCTTGCCCGTTGTGATTTCAACGCCCTTCATACAAAGCACAAAGGTTTTGTCCAAAGGAGAGAGGAGTGCAACGTCGCTCATAACGTCACGGAAATTCTGTGCACCGACGGAAATAACAACTATCTCGGCATCCGAAAGACCGTTAATATCAGTTGACAGCTTCAATGCATCGGGCAATGTCATATGATCGTTCCGTCTTGTTTCCATAAGAGCTTCCACAGCCCCCATTCCCGCTTTTCCGTAAAGAGTGACGTCGAGTCCGACGGTCGTAAGGTAAGACGCTATAAACGTGCCCCATCTTCCGGGGCCGATAACGAAAGCCTTCATTTTTCTATCTCGCTTTCCTTTTAAAATTTATTTTTCTCCAAACAAAAGAGTGTTGAGCGACTCTGTGTCAGGAAGGTAAAAATCGCAATTTTTCTTCATAAATTCCCTGATTTCGGGGACGTCGTAAGCCCACCCCGCAGCGGCAAAATCAACTCCTGCGGCACGAGCCATATCAAAGCCTGGCTTTAAATCGTCCACCACGAGCATCTCCGAGGGTGAAAGAGAAAATCTCTTCATCAAATCAAAGAGCGTGTCGGGTGCGGGCTTACGCATATTTTTAGGAATATCCCAACCGTAAATCACGTCGGGCATTGGCAATCCGTTGTGCCGAAAATCACGCTCGATGTAAACGGTTAATGAATGTGAGTCAACCGCAATTATGCCGCCCTCACGGCGAAAACGGGCGATAATTTCCCTAATTCCGTCGTATGCCTTTGGGATATGATTTTTTACATAATTTTCCCAATATTTCTGCTCCGCCTCGAACTCGTCCTCGGTCATTCCTATTTCATCAAGGAAAAGAGATGCCACCCCGGGGTGAAAGTTCTTTACAAAATAGCTCTCAAGGGTGTATTTTTTCACAAGGTGAGGATAGTATATCTCAAGGAACTCTATAAAGCAGGGATAGTGGATTGTTGCGGTACTGTTGACAAGCGTGTCATCGTGGTCGAGAACAAGGCATTTGTATCTCATTTTTGAAGCTCCAAAAACGTTATTTTCGGCGTAAATACCGTAAGGTCGCTACGCTCCACCGTCAAGGCTCTTGCGCCTACAAGGAATTCCCACGACTGTCGGCTGCCGCCGTATGAAATCTCCAAAAGCGAGTCGCATTCGCTAAACACGTCGCAATCCTCGATTTCTATAAGCCCGCCGGGCAAGGATATTCTGCGAAGGGTCGAGCAGCCGGAAAACGCATCGAAGCCGATGCCCGTCAGGCTCTCGGGAAGAATTATATCCGAAAGAGAGGCACAGCCCTTAAAGGCTCTTCTGCCAATCTTCAAAAGTCCCGACGGAAGCTCCACAGAAGAAAGCGAGCGACAGCCCTCAAAGAGCGACTCGTCTATAAGACGCATTTTCTCGGAAAGCCTTGCCCTCTCAAGAGAAAAGCACGACATAAAGGCACAAAACTCAATTAAAATGCACGAGTCGGGAACGTATATCTCACGAAGATTGAAGCAATAAGCAAAGGCTGATGCTCCTATCATTTCAATAGTGTCGGAGAGCTTTACAAAGCCAAGGCTTGCACACGCCTCAAACGTACCCTCGCCTATTCTTTTGCACGTGTCGGGAATGATAATTTCGGTGATAGACGGGCAAGAGGAAAACGCCTCGTCAAGAATTTCCTCAACCCCCGGGGTGAAAACAACCTTTTTCAGGTTTTTGCATTCGGCAAAGGCGGAAGCACAAATCCGCTTCACCGAGGACGGAATATAAATTTCCTCAAGCGAGAGAAAGCCTCGAAAGGCATTCTCCGAAATCTCCACTATTCCGTCCTCGATTTTGAGAATTCTTACATCGGGGGTATCGGCAAAATCACCCGCCTGTACCACCCGAGCCTGCTGCTCAAGCGGCAAATCAAGCTTAAAATCCATACGCATCAGCCGAGCTTTGCAAGAGCCGCCCTCAGGGACTCTCTGGTTTCAAGGTACTTTGCAAGCTTTGCCCTCTCGCCCTCAATAACAGCGGCGGGAGCCTTGGAAACGAAGCCCTCATTTGCAAGCTTCTTTTCTATTCTTTCGATTTCTCCGTCGTTCTTCTTTGCTTCCGCTGTGAGGCGGGCACGCTCCTTTTCAAAGTCTATGACCTCTGCTAAAGGAATGTAAACCGTACCTGCGTCCGTTGCAATAGCTACCGCATCGTCGGAATCGTAGGAATCAGTAACAATAACCTCCGAGGCACAGGCGAGCTTTTCAAGTATCTTTGCTGTCGTTTCAAAGGTCTTGCCGTATTTTGTAACGACAAAGAGCTTTGCTTTCTTTGACGGAGGAACGTTCATCTCACTGCGGCGTGCGCGGATTGCTACAATACAGCCTATAATTCTGTCAACGTCCTCAACCTCTGACTTGTATTCTGCGGTCTTCGGGTCATATTTGGGGAACTCGGAGATGACAATCGACTCGTCCTTATGAGGCAGCGCCTGATAAATTTCCTCCGTTATAAACGGCATATAGGGGTGAAGAAGCTTCAGAACGTCCGTCAAAACCTTTACAAGCACACGCTTTGCGGTAAGTGCCCCCCGACTGCCCACGTCAAAAATACGGCTCTTTGCCATTTCTATATACCAATCGCAGAAAAGATCCCACGTGAACGAATATATATCGCCAAGAGCAATGCCAAGCTCGTAATTATCAATGTTGGCATTTACGCTTTTTGTAAGCTCGGAAAGTCTTGAAAGAATCCACTTGTCCTCTATCGCAAGGTCGGATTCAAGGGGTGCTTTCAAAAGCTCCTCATCGTCCTCGGTAAGATTCATAAGCACGAATCTCGATGCGTTCCAAAGCTTGTTTGCAAAGTTTCTCGCCGCCTCAATCTTCTCGTCCGAAAAACGCATATCGTTTCCTGGAGCGTTGCCTGTAGCAAGGGCGAATCTGAGCGCATCTGCACCGTATTCCTCAATTACCTTGAGGGGGTCGATGCCGTTGCCGAGAGATTTCGACATTTTCCTACCCTGTGCATCTCTTACAAGTCCGTGAATGAATACGGTTGAAAAGGGCTTTTTGCCCATATGCTCCATACCCGAGAATATCATTCTCGAAACCCAGAAGAAAATAATATCGTATCCCGTTACAAGCACGCTTGTGGGATAGTAGCGTTCAAGGTCCTCGGTCTTATCGGGCCAGCCCATAGTGGAAAACGGCCAGAGAGCGGACGAGAACCACGTGTCAAGCACGTCCTCCTCCTGTCTTACGGGAGCACCGCACTTGGGGCATACCGATATATCTTCCTTGGAAACGGTCATCTCACCGCACGCATCACAGTAGAATGCGGGGATTCTGTGACCCCACCAAAGCTGACGTGAGATGCACCAGTCGTGGCAATTTTCCATCCAATTCGTATAAATCTTTGTAAATCTTTCAGGCTCAAACTTAATTTCACCGCTCTTTACAACGTCGAGCGCAGGCTTTGCAAGCGGCTCCATTTTTACAAACCACTGGTCGCTTGTCATAGGCTCAACGGTGGTCTTGCAGCGGTAGCAGGTGCCGACGTTGTGTGCACACGGCTCGACCTTGACAAGGAAGCCGCCCTCCTCAAGGTCCTTTACGATTTGGCGTCTTGCCTCGTAGCGTTCCAGCCCTGCATACTTGCCGCCAAACTCCTCGTTAATTGTGGCATCGTCGTTCATCACCTTGATGATTTCAAGATTATGTCTCTTTCCAACCTCAAAGTCGTTGGGGTCGTGTGCGGGGGTGATTTTTACACAGCCCGTTCCAAAGTCACGCTCTACGTACTCGTCGGCAACGATAGGAATCTTTCTGCCTACAAGGGGCAGGGTCAGCGTCTTGCCGACAAGGTGGGCATATCTTTCATCCTCGGGATGAACGGCAACAGCGGTGTCGCCGAGCATAGTTTCGGGACGGGTGGTTGCGACGGTGAGGTACTCGTCCGTGCCGTCAATGGGGTATCTTACGTGCCAGAACGAGCCGGGCTGCTCCGTATACTCAACCTCGGCGTCGGAGAGCGCAGTGAGGCATCTCGGGCACCAGTTTATAATTCTGTACCCGCGGTAAATCAAGCCCTTATTATAAAGGTTTACAAACACCTCACGCACAGCTCTTGAGCAGCCCTCGTCCATAGTAAAGCGTTCACGGCTCCAATCGCAGGACGCACCAAGCTTTTTGAGCTGATTTATAATTCTTGTGCCATACTGATTTTTCCAATCCCAAACTCGCTCAAGGAACCTCTCACGTCCGAGGTCGTATCTGGTAAGACCCTCGTTTACACGGAGATTTTCCTCAACCTTGATTTGCGTTGCAATGCCTGCGTGGTCCGTGCCAGGCACCCAAAGCGAGGAGTAGCCCTGCATACGCTTGGTACGCACGAGAATGTCCTGGAGCGTTTCGTCAAGGGCGTGCCCCATATGGAGCTGACCTGTGACGTTCGGCGGTGGGATAACTATGGAGAATGCGGGTTTCTTTTTGTCTTTGTCGGGTGCAAAATAGTTCTTGTCGCACCAATTCTTGTAAATTCGGTCCTCGAATTCACGGGGATTGTAATTCTTTGCAAGTTCTTTTCTCATTTTCTATGTCCTTTCTCTTTTAAAAACAATAAAAAATCCCCGGAACGGGAAAAAAACGCTTCGGGGGGGGCTAAACACGGGAACCCCCCCAAACCGGGAAAAAATCCCCCCTTTTTTTT
>JAZOQA010000021.1:0-44192 GCA_045655765.1 Eubacteriales bacterium
GATCATCAACGAAATCGGCGGCGGTATCCCCGGCGGCAAAAAATTCAAGGCGGCTCAGACGGGCGGTCCCTCCGGCGGGTGTATTCCTGCAAGCCTCATCAATACCGAGGTAGACTACGACAACCTCGTTGCACTTGGCTGTATGATGGGCTCCGGCGGTCTTATCGTTATGGATGAGGACAACTGTATGGTTGATATGGCTAAGTTCTTCCTTGAATTCACCGTTGATGAGTCCTGCGGTAAGTGTACACCCTGCCGTGTAGGTACAAAGAGACTTCTTGAGCTTCTTGACAAAATCACCGATGGCAAGGGTACTCTTGAGGATATTGACAAGATTGAAGAGCTTTCCAACTATATTAAACAGAATTCTCTTTGCGGTCTTGGACAGACTGCTCCCAACCCCGTTCTTGCGACGCTTAAATTCTTCCGTGACGAATACATAGCTCACGTTGTTGACAAGAAGTGTCCCGCAGGCGTATGTAAGAGCCTTCTCTCCTTCACGATCGACAAGGACAAGTGTATTGGCTGTGGCAAGTGTGCAAAGAACTGCCCTGTTGATGCTATAACAAAGACCGATTACGTAGCCCCCGGTCACAAGCTCGCTTCTTACACTATTGATACTGCTAAATGTATCAAGTGCGGCGCTTGTATCGCAGGCTGTAAGTTCGGTGCAATTTCCAAGAAGTAATGAAAGGAGTACGCTAAGAATATGGAAATGTTAAATGTAAAAGTTAACGGTATTGCAGTAAGCGTACCCAAGGGCTCAACCATTCTTGAGGCTGCCCGTGTTGCAGGCGTGGAGATTCCCACACTCTGCTATATGAAGGAAAAGAATGAAATCGGTGCGTGCCGTATCTGTGTTGTTGAAGCAACCGGAGCAAGAGGTCTTGTAACCGCTTGTGTTTACCCTGTAACCGAGGGTATGGAGATTCAGACCAACACCCCCAAGGTAAGAGCGGCAAGAAAGACCACCCTCGAGCTCATTCTCTCCACTCACGACAAGAACTGCCTCTCCTGCTCCCGTTCCACGAACTGCGAGCTTCAGAAGCTCTGCCTTGAGTATGGCGTTGATTCAAACGCATTCGGAGGCTTTAAGCCCGTATATGAGCTTGACTACTCCACCCCCCACCTTGTAAGAGACAACAACAAGTGTGTGCTTTGCCGCAGATGTATTGCTGTTTGTAACGAGCAGTTCGTTTCCGTCATCGGAGCAAACAACCGCGGTATCGACACCTGTGTAGGTCAGCCCTTTACTCTCTCACTCAACGACACCCCCTGTATTTCTTGCGGTCAGTGTACCGCAGTATGCCCCACGGGTGCACTTGTTGAGCGTGACGACACAGACAAGGTTTGGGCAGCACTTGCAGATCCTACGAAGCACGTAGTAGTACAGACCGCTCCCTCTATCAGAGCAACTCTCGGCGAGTGCTTTGATATGCCTATCGGAACAAACGTTGAGGGCAAGATGGTTGCGGCTCTCCGCCGCCTTGGCTTTGAAAAGGTATTTGACACTAATACTGCGGCAGACTTCACCATCGTTGAGGAGGCTACCGAGCTTCTTGAGCGTGTGAACAACGGCGGTACTCTTCCTATGATTACCTCCTGCTCACCCGGATGGGTTAAATTCTGCGAGCTTTATTATCCCGATTTCATAAACCACCTTTCCTCCTGCAAATCTCCTCAGCAGATGGGCGGAGCACTCATCAAGACCTATTGGGCAGAGAAGATGGGATACAAGCCCGAGGACATTTTCGTCGTTTCCATTATGCCCTGCACCGCAAAGAAGTTTGAGGTAGAGAGAGACGATATGTCCGCAGCAGGAAACGGCATCGCTGACGTTGACGTTGCACTCACCACCCGTGAGCTTGCAAGAATGATTGGCAGAGCAGGACTTAAGTTCACCGCTCTTCCCGACGAAGAATTTGACTGTCCTCTCGGAGTTGACACCGGTGCGGCTGTCATCTTCGGTGCTACCGGCGGCGTTATGGAGGCGGCTCTCAGAACCGCAAACGACGTTCTCACCGGCAAGGACAACAAGGAAATCGAGTTCACCGAGGTCAGAGGAACAAACGGTCTTAAGGAAGCTACCTACAATATCGCAGGCAAGGAAATTAAGGTTTGCGTTGCCTCCGGCGCTGCAAATGCAAAGCTCGTTATGGACAAGATTGCAAGCGGCGAGGCAGATTGGACGTTCGTTGAGATTATGGGATGCCCCGGCGGATGCGTAAACGGCGGCGGTCAGCCCATTCAGCCTCAGAGCGTCCGTGACACCGTTGACCTCAAGGCTGTAAGAGCAAAGGCTCTCTACGACCAGGACAAGGCAATGGAGATGCGTAAGTCGCACAACAACCCCGTCATTAAGGAAGTTTACGACAACTACTTCAAGGGCACATACGGTTGCCACGCAGCTCACCACGCACTTCACACCTCTTATACCGCAAGAAAGAAGTTCAATATTTAATTTTCTTTCTGGGAAAAGAGAAAAGGCAAGCACATTTTGTGCTTGCCTTTTTAATATTTACGTTTTGTTTTTTGTTTAAAGAGTTACGCCTTTTTTAAAGAATGCAATTTCGTATCTGTCCTCGGACTTGCACTTGATTTTGCCCGAAGCAACGTCGAGGCAGAAATCAAACAACCCCTGTGCATCAAGACCAGATGCATCAAAATCAATCCAACCGCTCTTTTTGCTTGCGAGGTTCTTGTTCGTGGAAATCTTTACAGTAGGAACAAAGGTTGAAAAGGGTGTTCCCCGCCCCGTAGTAAACAGCACCATTTGACAGCCTGCGGCGGCAAGAGCTGTTGCCGCAATAAGGTCGTTGCCGGGAGCCGATAGTGCGGAAAGACCGCTCTTTCTTACACGCTCGGCATAGTCAAGCACGTCGACGACGGGTGCTTTGCCGCCTTTTTTAATGCAACCGAGAGACTTTTCTTCAAGAGTTGTAATTCCGCCGTCCTTATTTCCGGGGCTTGGGTTTTCATAAACGGGAAAGCCCTGTGCCTTGTAATGATTCTTGAAATCAACAATCATCTTTTTATATGCTTCAAATACCTCACGGCTTTCGCATCTGTTCATCAAAATTTGCTCTGCTCCAAACATTTCGGGAACCTCGGTCAAAACAGCAGAGCCACCAAGAGCTATAAGAGTGTCTGTGACACGTCCGACCGTGGGATTTGCCGTAATTCCCGAAAAGCCATCCGAGCCTCCGCACTTGAGTCCAAGACACAGTTTGCTCGCTGAAACCGGCACCCGTGTTAAATTTTCGGCACTTTTAAAGTACTCGCTGATAATTCTTACACCCTCGGCAACCTCATCCTCAAAGTCCTGTGCACGAAGATATGCGATGTTGCCCCTGCCGTTTTCTTCAAGGTAAGCACGCATTCCGTCAAGAGTGTTGTTCTCACATCCAAGACCTACTACAAGAACAAATGCGGCGTTGGGATTGAGTGCGGCGGAGCAAAGAAGCCTCTTGATATTTTCCCCATCATCGCCGAGCTGACTGCATCCGAATTGGTGCGTAAGCGTCACTACGTGATCAATGGAGTCAGGCTTTATTGCCTTTACCTCATCCTCGATATTTTTGCAAATTCCGTTTACGCAGCCGACTGTGGGAATGATATAAATATCGTTTCTGATTCCAACAGAGCCGTCAGAGCGAACGTAGCCGAGGAACGTCCTTTCCTCACCCTTTGGAAGATCGTAAGCTTTGAGGTCGTAGCTATACTCACGCTCCTCGTCAAGAGAAGAGCGAAGATTGTGGGAATGTACCCACTCTCCTGCTTTTATATCTGTCTTTGCAACGCCGATGATTTCTCCGTACTTATATACGTACTCACCCTTTGCTATATCTTCTCTTGCAATCTTATGTCCTGCGGGGATATTGCCGTCAGCTTCAAGCAAAACGGCTACACTATCCCTCTCGTCAAGTACTGTCTTTTTCATATCACTCACCTATGTAACCGTTTATTTTATTAAGATTTTCAATCACGGCAGAATAGAATCCGTCATATTTTGTCAAGTCTAATCCAAAGATATCGGCATTTTTCATAAACGCCTTCACGCTTCCGCCGTTTATAAAATGCTCTATGTACTCCTTGGTGTCCATAAAAGGCTCAGCTCCGTAAGGAAGCGTGACCTTATATCCCTCTCCCTCACGCTCCGCTTTCATATAAAGTGCAATAAGATATGAGAAGCCGAGGGTAAGTCTTTCGGGAATTTTGCCGTTGTTTTTATAGTAATCGTCAAACGAGGGCAAATCTCTTGCCACCCACTTTGATATGCTGTTTAGGGAAATAGAAATCAAGCGGTGATTGAGATAGGGGTTCTTAAACCTTGTTACAACCTCGTTTGCAAATGCCTCCGTTGCGGCAAGGTCATCGGAAACAAACGGATTGATTTCATCACGCAAGGTGTCCATAACGAAGCCGAGAAGCTCGTCGTTGTTCATACAGTCATAGACAGTCTCGCATCCCGAGATAAGTCCTCTTGCCACAAGATTGGTATGAGAGCCGTTGAGAACACGAACCTTACGCTTTTTATAATAATCTATACTCTCGTCAAGCACTACGTTGATGCCGTGATGTCCTGCTTTTACGTACTTCTCAATTTCGCCCTTTTTCTCTACTGCCCAAAGTCCAAAATGCTCACCAATGGTAACAAGTGGGTCGTGATAGCCGAGCAGCTCGTCAAGTGCGGCAACGTCAGCATCCGTCTTCGGATAGCCCGACACTATGCGGTCAACAAGAGTGTTGCAGTAGTAGTTTTTCTCACGGTTCCAAGCCTTGAATTCCTCGGAAAGACCCCAAGCCTCTGCATATTTTTCTACGCAAGCTGCAAGATTGTCCGCATTTTTGTCAATAAGCTCAACGGGCATAAGATATACTCCGCCCTCATCGCCGAGTGCCTCGTAACGCTCAAGGAGGAAGCGTGTGAGCTTTGCGGGATAGGAAACGTTCGGGAAGCCGTCAAGCTTGTCGTCAGCATCAAAGCGTATGCCCGCCTCTGTGGTATTGGATACGATTATACGAAGATCGGGGTTCTTTGCAAGAGCGAAAAAGGCATCGGGCTCCTCAAAGGGATCTATAATCTCATCGACACAAGAAATCTTGGTTGCCGAAACGCCCTCGAAGCCACGGAGAACGACGTTCCAGGAATTTTTGCACTCACGGAAAACGTCCAAGCTGCCGTAAGGTATGGGCTTTACTATGGATACGGAATATTCTCCACCCTCTCTGTTGAGCGTTTCAAAATAATGATCAACGAAAGCACGCAAAAAATTTCCCTCGCCGAACTGCAAAACCTTTATCATAATTTTACCTCCAAATTACTTTTTATTTTATTATACAACGATTTTCTGATTAAAACAAGTAAAAATCGTACCAAGTTTTGCAAAAATTACATAAATCGTAAACTTTTCGCTTGACTTATTACCGGCTTTCAATGTATAATATTAAATATTGGAGGATCACGTTATGAATTATCTGGAAATCAACTCCTCGCAAAGTGACGTAAAATGGAATATGAGGTTTTTACACAGTCACTCGTATTATGAAATTTACTTCCTTGTGTCAGGCTCTCGGCAAATCTTTTTAAAGGATAAGCTTTACAATCTGAAAGCACCCGGAATTATAGTAATTCCCCCCTACGTTATGCACAAGACCGAGGGTGAGGCTTTTGAGAGGATCAATCTCTGCATTTCACCCGACGACCTTTCCGAATACGGTAAGGAGACGCTCACACGCCTTGGCTGTAAAATAATATCCACAACAAAGGAAGACTTCCTTGATATCAAAAAAATGCTCGACCTTGCACTTGAAATCAAGGACGAAACGCATCCGTATGCGGAGGAGCGTTTTCGCTCGATAATATCTTATATCATTCTCTCCCTTGACAGACTCCCCGAGGGCTGCATAACGAATGAAAGCGAACTTAGCAATGAATCCTCCTTGATTTTCAGTATTATAGACTACATAAACTCGCATTACAGAAGCGGTATATCCCTCTCAGACCTCTCACGTGAATTTTTTCTTTCAAAAACTGCTCTGTGCTCAAAGTTCAAAGCAATTATGCGTTCCTCAATCAACGATTATATAGTAAAAAACAAAATCAATCACGCAAAGGAGCTGCTGACAAAAACTGATATGAGTATCGAGGCAATAGCACGTGATTCGGGCTTTTCGAGTGCGAATTATATGGGGATTGTATTCAAAAGCAAGTTCGGTTGCTCCCCTTTGCAATTCAAAAAGCAAAACGAAATACGTGAGGCAAACGACAGAACCTCAATACGCAAAAGATACACTCCGACAAGCAAAGAGATATAATGAGTAAGTAAAAAATGAACGACAAGCTATACACAGTAAAGGATATAAGCGGAGAGTACGCAACTCTCATAGATGAGGACGGCGACGAGCTGTTCATTGCGATGGCTCTTTTGCCACCCGACACGGACGTCGGAACAAGGTTAAAATACGATTTTTCCGACTTTACGATTTTATAAGCTTTTTATAACAACACGAAAAAACAAAATCATAATAAAATCCAAAAAATCCGCTTTTTCAGCGGATTTTCGACCTTGATTTCAATAAAATATGCACAATGCATAAGTGAGGCAGAAAAATTATGCCTCACTTTTTTTGCTTTTTGGGTTGTATCTACCCTTTTTATATTTACATAGATTTACGGGTTTGTTCTATCATTTCAACAGTTCCCTTTCGCCCGTTGGGCACCTTTATATTTCGGGAACAATGTAGTTTCTCTCGGTAAGTGCTGCTTCAATACGGTCAAGAACCTCTTCATTATCCGCACGTACGGTGTGATAGTGGTATCCGCCCGTGATGTGCATCAATTCAGTGGATTGACCTGTTCTTACACCTTCCAAGAACTGCTTGATGTGCATTTTAGAGAAAATGTTAAGAGGCACTTCTATCTTTCCGTACACCTTATGCCACACAAAGACATCAACAACCGTACCGCCGAGATCGACAATGCAAGAAAGCTCATCCTCGGTTTCTCCGGTGGTATGGCGAAGCTTAAACACTCTTTCGGAGAGTGGGGATTTATGCATAACGTAACCTTTGCTTGTAGAAAGTATCTCGTATCCCATCCCTTTAAGCACAGTGATATCCTGTACGATGATCTGACGGGATATCTTAAATTTCTGTGCCAGCTCAGCCCCCGAAACAGGTTCTTTAGCACATAGGAGTAGATTTACTATAGATTTTCTTCTTTCGGCTACCTTCATATAAAATCTCCTTATATTGCGTGAAGATTTTTTAATGACAGATCGAGAATAGGAGAGGAATGAGTGAGTGCTCCGCTTGAAATATAGTCTACGCCAATATCTACAAGCTTGGCAACATTCTCTTTCGTTACGTTACCGCTGCACTCGGTTTCAGCCTTACCTTGGCAAAGCTCAAGTGCCGTTTTCATATCTTCAACATTCATATTGTCGAGCATAATAATATCAGCGCCGGCTTCAAGTGCTTCTTTAAGCATACCAAGGTTCTCGACCTCGATCTCAATCTTACGGACGAAGGGAGCATATTCCTTTGCCATTCTTACAGCTTCCTTGACACCGCCAGCCGCACCGATATGGTTATCCTTGAGAAGAATACCGTCACTTAGGTTATATCTGTGATTGTAGCCACCGCCTACCTTGACCGAGTATTTTTCAAAGATACGCATATTGGGAGTAGTCTTTCTCGTATCAAGAAGCTTGGTTTTTGTGCCTTCAAGCAGGTCGGCAATCTCTCTTGTGTAGGTTGCTATGCCGCTCATCCTCTGCAAATAGTTGAGCGCGGTTCTCTCGCCGGAAAGAAGCACGCGAATGTCACCTCGAACAAGACCGATCTTGTCACCTTTCTTTACACGGTCGCCATCCTTACAGTAGAAGATAACCTCTGTCTCCTCATCAAGAAGCTCGAATACTCTCTTGAACACTTCAAGACCTGCAATCACGCCGTCCTGCTTGCAGATAAGCTCAACCTCACCTGCCTGATAATGAGGCATAACTGAGTTTGTTGTGATGTCCTCGCTTGTGATATCCTCTCTGAGAGCCTGCAAAATCAGCTCATCGGCATTCATTTTCATCGTGATATTATTCATGGCTTAATCTCTCCTTTTCGATTGCCGTGATAATGGCTTTTTTATATTTTTCTTTGTAATTTTGATACTTGGATTCATCAACGTTAATTTCGCTATATTTTTCAAGTGCCGTGTAGTTTTCGATAATATGGCGTGCGGCACGCTTGGCAAAAACAAGGCTTTCAAGAAGAGAATTGCTTGCAAGACGGTTTCTTCCGTGTACGCCGTTGCAAGCTGTCTCACCCGCTGCATAAAGGCGGCTCATTGAGGTCCTGCTGTATCGGTCTACGTCAATACCGCCCATAAAGTAATGCTGAGACGGAACAACAGGAATCGGCTCTTTTGTTACATCGTAGCCCTCATCAAGACAACGCTGATAGATATTGGGAAAATGCGTTATGATCTCTTCTTTGGGAATAGGTGCCATAGAAAGCCAAACGTGTTTGCTTCCCTCTTTCTTCATTTGTGCAAATATGGCGTTTGCAACCACGTCACGGGGGAGAAGCTCGTTGACAAAGCGTTCTCCCTTGGAGTTGAGGAGCACAGCCCCCTCTCCGCGTACCGACTCGGAAATGAGGAACTCTCTGCTACCTTCTTTTTCGGAATAGAGTGTAGTCGGATGGATCTGAATATAGTCAATGTGCTGAAGCTTGATACCATATTTGAGGGCAAGAGCGATTGCATCACCCGTGAGATGCTTATAGTTTGTGGAATGCTCAAAGATACCGCCAATGCCACCCGTTGCAAGCACGGTATAATCTGCCCTAATGGCGGAATACACACCGTTTTCATCGTGTCCTATGATACCTTGGCACTCACCTGTCTCACAGATGAGGTCAACCATAGTATAGTTTTCAATAATGGTGATATTCTCTCTCTTTTTTGCAGTTTCAATAAGATGGGAGGTAATTTCCTTGCCCGTTTCATCCTCGTGGAAAAGGATGCGGTGATTTGAATGAGCTCCCTCTCGGGTGTATAAAAACTCCTCTCCATCCTTCTCAAAGCGAACACCGAATGATACAAGGTCTGCGATAACCTCCTTGGAGGAATGGATCATAATATGTACGGAATCGGGATTGTTTTCGTAATGTCCCGCTTTCATCGTATCCTCATAGAAGGAATCGTAGTCCCCCTCATCACGCAATACGCATATACCTCCCTGAGCAAGATAAGAGTCGCTTCTTCGCGCTTTGCTCTTTGTTACTACGATTATATTTTTGTCTTGAGGAAGGTTTAGTGCACAGTAAAGACCTGCAACGCCGCTTCCCACAATTAAAATGTCAGTCTTCATTTTCTCACCTCGCAAGCTCCAACATTCTGTCAAGCGGAAGTATAGCAGACTTTGTCAACTCTTCGCTTACTATAATTTCATTTTCTTCTGTCTCTAAAGCGTGCAGCAGATTTTCGAGAGTATTCAGCTTCATATCTGCACAGCAAGGACGGGTTTTAGGAAAATAGAATTTCTTTTTGGGATTATCGCTGTTCAATTTGAACTCTACTCCATCCTCGGTGCAAATAATAAACTCTTCACAGGTGCTTTGATTGGCGTATGAGATGATCTCTGCCGTGCTTCCGACATAATCGGAAAGAGCCAAAATTTCCGCTTCGCACTCGGGATGCGTCAGTACAAGAGCTTCTTTGTGCTTCTGTTTTTCTTTTTGCACCTCTTTTGCGGTAATTGCGGCGTGGACAGGACAGCATCCTTCGTTCAGAATAATATTTTTTTCGGGGACGTTCTTCGCAACGAAGCCGCCAAGATTTTTGTCGGGTACAAAGAATATGTTTTTATTCGGTAACGCTTTGACGATAGAAACAGCATTGGAGGAGGTCACGCATACGTCGCTTTGTGCTTTGATTTGCGCCGTGGAATTGATGTAGCAAACAACGGCAAGATCCTCATATTTGCTTCGCATTTCTTCAATCTTGCAAAAAGCTACCATATGAGCCATAGGACAGTCCGCCGTAAGGTCGGGCATTAAAACCTTTTTATCGGGATTCAATATCTTTGCACTCTCACCCATAAAGTACACGCCGCAAAAAACAATAATTTGAGCTGTGCTTTTCTTGGCAATTTTTGCAAGATAGAAGGAATCCCCAACGTAATCAGCAATTTCTTGCACGTCGCCCGGGGCATAGTAATGTGCGAGAATGACGGCATTCTTTTCTTCTTTAAGCTTCAAAATTTCTTTTTTCAATTGACCTTTCATAACTACCTCGTGATAGATAACATTTCAACTCCGCTATTATACCACAAAGCTTGTCAGGTGTCAAGTTTGCTGTAAACATTTTAGGTGAAATTTGCATTATTCTACAATTACAACATAATTACTTATAAAATTCAATCAGATTTAATGCAAAAGGCTGAACTTGAATCTGTGTTCAAAAAGAAAAGAACGAGAAGCACCGAAATGCTCTCGTATCTTTCTTTGACCTTGCGATGCCCGTAGGCTCTTAATTCTCTAAGCTGTATTTAAGGATCTGGTGAAATATTCCTGCCTATTTTCTCGTTTCATTGCTCATCACGAAACTGTCCCGAATGAAGCTTTGCATAAAGAGCACCGTTTGAGATAAGCTGCTCGTGAGTTCCCTCTTCCACTATTTCACCGTCCGAAACAACCGCAATTTCATCGGCGTTCTTTATTGTTGACAGTCTGTGTGCAACGACGAGAGTGGTTCTTCCCCGACAAAGCTCGTCAAGAGCCTCTTGAATAAGAATTTCCGTTGTGTTGTCAAGCGCGCTTGTCGCCTCGTCCAAAATCAGAATAGGCGGGTTCTTTAAAAAGACTCTCGCTATTGAAAGCCTCTGCTTCTGTCCGCCCGAAAGACGCACACCTCGCTCTCCTATAACTGTGTCGTATCCCTCTTCAAGGGACATTACGTAGTCGTGTATATTCGCCCTCTTTGCGGCTTCTATAACCTCCTCGTCGGTGGCATTGAGTCTACCGTAAAGTATATTTTCTCTTATCGAGGAGTTAAAAAGGTAAACGTCCTGCTGTACGATACCTATATTGCGGCGGAGGGATTCGAGGGTGATGTCGTTGATATTCACACCGTCAATGAGGATTTCGCCGTTCTCAACGTTATAAAAATGAGGAATCAGGTGGCAAATGGTTGTCTTTCCGCCACCGCTTGGTCCAACGAGTGCAAACTTCTTTCCCTCATCGATTTTCAAATTGATGCTTTTAAGCACAGGGTGCTTTCCGTCGTATGCGTAGGTGACGTTTTTAAATTCGATTTTGCCCTCAAGCCTCGGAACGTCCACAGCACCGCTTGAGTCCGTTTCCGGCTTTGTGTCCATAACCTCAATAAAGCGTTCAAAGCCTGCGGCTCCGTTTTGAAACTGCTCCATAAACCTTATAAGAGTGTTTATAGGGTTCAAGAACAGATTTATAGAGACGATGAATGCAGAATACTCCGCTATATCAATTTGACCGTTGTAAAGGAAAAGTCCACCCGCTATAAGCACCACTACGTTAAATACGTCTGTGATAAAGGTTGATGAGGAATGGAAAATGCCCATTGAGCGGTAAGCCAAGCGGCTTGCTTCCTTGAAGCGTTTGTTTCCCACCTCGAATTTTTCAGTTTCCTTTTCGGAATTGTTGAACGCCTTGGTAACTCGGATTCCAGAAATGCTGCTCTCAACAGAAGCATTGATTTGCGCTGTGGATTTTCTTCTCTCCTGAAACGCACGTCTCATATTTCCTCTGGTGAGAAAGGAGACAACAAGCAAAAACGGCACGCACGCAAATATAATAAGCGTCAGCCAGATGTTTATAGTTGCAAGATATACGAACGAAATAATGACCGAAACGCCGCAAATAAGAACCGTTTCGGGTCCGTGGTGTGCAAGCTCAACAACGTCGAAAAGATCCGTCGTCAGACGTGACATAATCTTGCCTGTCTCGTGATTGTCATAAAATGAAAACGGGAGCCTTTCAAGATGACAGAACAGGTCTTTACGCATTCTTGCCTGCATTTTGACACCCATCATATGTCCGCCGTACTGAATAAAGAAATTGAGCAGCATACGAACAAAATAGAGCAAAAGCAGTCCTATTCCAAATATTACTATCAGACGGTAATTTTGATTGGGAATCAGCTCACCGAGCATCTTGCGTGTAATCATCGGATACAGTATCGCAATGAGCGAAACTGCAAAGGATGCAAGCATATCAAGTGCAAATATAGTCTTATGCGGCTTATAATAATGTAAAAAGCGTTTTAACATCTTAAAGTTATCCTAAAATTAAAATTCAACCGTATCGGGGTCGTGACCGGAAAATCCGTATTCCTCCATTGAAGCCATTGCCACCATATCGCAGGTGTCAAGACTAAATGAAAAAATATCGGCGTTTTCAAGCATTCTTTTCGGTGTGACGGTTTTAGGCAAAGGAACAACTCCGTTTTGTAAACAGAAGCGAAGTGCAACCTGTGCCGGAGTCTTGCCGTATTTTGATGCAATTTTCAAAAGCAGCTCCGAATCAAGAACTCTGCCGCACCCAAGAGGACTCCAAGCCTCGACGAGAATGCCGTTTTTTTGGCAAAAATCAACAGTCCTTTGCTGTGTGTAGCCGAGGTGATATTCAATTTGGTTGACCATCGGGGCTACCTCTAATTGAAGCAGCGGCATAAGGTGGCTGGGCTTGAAATTGGAAACACCTATTGCCCTCACCCGTCCCGACCTGTAAAGCTCAATCATTGCACGCCACGTTGAGAGGTTGACCTCATCGGGATTCTCGTATTGAAGCGAATTTGCAGGCCAATGAATAAGGTACAAATCAAGGTAATCAAGACCGAGGTCCGAAAGCGTCTTCTCCGCTGCCCGAAGCGTGTTTTCATAGCCTCGGTTTTTATTCCAGACCTTGCTCGTGACGAAAATTTCAGACCTCGGGATGCCCGATTGAGAGATTCCCGCACCTACTCCGCACTCGTTTTTATATGCTCCTGCGGTATCGATATGACGGTAGCCGCATCTTATGGCATCTGCAACAGCCGTCTTTGCCGCCTCGCTTGAAATCTGCCACGTGCCGTAACCAATAGCCGGGATTTCCACACCGCACGAAAGCTTAAACGCTTCTTTCATAGCTTCTCCCTCCTCGGAGTTCATACTTATAATAATTATAACCTAAAGCAACGCAAAATTCAAGAGGAATAGCAAAGAAAACAGTCTGCAAATTGCAGACTGTTTTCTCAAATCAAAGAGCTTTGTCAATTAACAGTTTCCGTTACCTCTTCAGCTTCGTCCTCTGTGGGCATATTCAAGCGTTCAAGCTCCTTGTCCTTATTCCAAAGGAAGCTGATGCGAATTTCGGTTCCGTTTATAATACGCTTTATGTTTTCTCTATGCTTAAAGAACATAAGAACGGCAATTATTCCGAGCAAAAGCGCACCTGTAAGGTCCTTTGTCCCAAGACCGTAAACTACGGGGAAAACCACCGATGCAACCATAGGAACAAAGCATATGTAATTGGAGGCTATCACCAGCACTACGGCACCGAGAAGCATAAGGAGGAAGACGAAGGGGCTGTAACGAAGCACCATTCCTCCGAAACAGGCAAGCCCCTTGCCACCGTCAAAGCCCGTATAAAATGGGAAAACGTGTCCTAAAATGCAAGCAATCGAGGTTATGACAAACGTAGAAAGACCGAGGTTGATTTGTGCTTCAAAGAGAAACTCGGCAAGCCATATAGAAAACCACGCCTTGAAAATATCAAAGAGTGCACAAAATACGCCCGCAAGCTTGCCGAAAAGAATAAGGGCGTTTGATGCTCCCGCATTGCCCGAGCCGTTCTTCTTGACGTCCTTGCCCTTTATTTTTCCGAGCAAATATGCCGGGTTGATGCAACCGATAAAATATCCGATTAAAACACAATACAATATTTGCATATATCTCTCCTTTTGTGTTTTGATTTTCAATTCAAAAAGCCAAACTTAAATCTTTTATATATTTTAACACAAAATATTTTATTTTTCAAGTGCTTTTATTTGAAAAGTGCCTTTTTCAAATAAATACCTGCTTCATTTTAATGAAAAAAATCAACTTTTTTCGTTTTTAACAAAACTTAAACAAAACTTAATCGAATTAAAAACAAAACAGATGTATAATGGTGACACCAAAACGAAAGAGAGGCAAAACAAAATGACAAACGGAGAAAAGGAATTTCTTGTTCACAAAATACGCACACAGTACACCGAAAAAGCATCGACCGAGCTTGATGAATTGAAAAGGCTTGACAAGCGTGCAAAGCGTCCCGGCAAAATTTTTGCATACGTCTTCGGCGTTCTCGCCGCTTTAATCGCAGGCTTCGGAATGAGTCTTGTAATGACCGACATAGGTGATGTGCTCAAAATCGAGAGCAATATCTTATGGGGCGTTATAATCGGACTTGTCGGCATTTCTATGACAGCGGTATGCCCCTTAATTCATTCAAGGCTTATACTCGTAGGCAAGCGTAAGAATGCGGACAAAATCGTAACCCTTGCAGACAAAATAATGAACAATAAATAAAACATATAATTAAAGGAGAAAAAACAAAATGGGAATCAAGACATTTTTTAAGAAAGCATTCAGCGATATGAAGTCCGACGCAAAGGCACAGCACGAGGTAGACCGTGCAAACCTCGCCGCAGCAAAGGCAGAGGCAAAGGCAACCTTCAACGAGGCAAGAATGTCCCCCTCGGGAAGACGCACCCTTATGCAAAAGGAGCGTGATGAGGCTATTGCCGCAGCAAACGAAAGACAAAAGGCAGCCGAGGAGCGTACAGCCTTCGCAAAGGAAAACAAGAAATAAAAAAAGAAAGAGCGAGGAGCGGCATACCTCGCTTTTCCCTTTTTGCAAAGAGGAGCTTTAAAAATGAAGCGAAAATACAGCTATAAAAGCGGCAAAAAAACAATAGAGAGGGAGTACAGCTATATTCCCGTTCGGTATATTATAGCAATGATTTTGACAGTCGTGGAAATCTGCCTCGTTATAGGCACGGTTGCGGCTCTTTGCTATTTTGTGCCGTATTTTTACGTTGCGGCGTTTTTGACGGCGGTGGTTTGCGTTTTGAAAATAATCGCCTCTGACGACAACCCCGACTACAAGGTGCCGTGGCTCTTGTTCGTCATCGTGCTGCCCGTCGGCGGCTTTATGCTATATTTGATGTTCTATTCACGCAAGCTCACGAAAAGGCAGCGTAGAAGAATGAGGGCGCTTGACGAGCAGACGTACGTTCCGAGGGACGGGAGGACGCTTGATGCTCTGCGTTCAAGAAGCACCGTAGCATACGGACAGGCGAAAATGCTGAGCGAAATTGCAAAAACCGAGCTTTTTTCCCACTCGGAGGTGAAATATCTCCCCGAGGGAGAGCAGATGTGGCGAGCTATGCTTACCGACCTTAACGAAGCAAAAAGCTTCATACTTATGGAGTATTTCATAATCGAGGAGGGCGAGTTCTGGGGCTCAATTCTTGAAATTTTGAAGAAAAAGGTGAACGAGGGCGTTGACGTCAAGGTCATTTTCGACGACGTCGGCTGTATGAGCACCCTCCCCGGAAATTATGCAAAAAGACTCCGCTCGTTTGGAATAGATGCGACGGTGTTTTCAAAATTAAGGGGTCAGGCAACGGGCGAATTCAACAACCGCAGCCACAGAAAAATCACCGTAATCGACGGCAAGGTCGCCTACACGGGCGGTGTCAACATCGCAGACGAATACGTCGGCAGGGTCGTACGCTTCGGACATTGGAAGGATGGCGGTGTCAGGGTTTCGGGCGACGCTGTCAGAGAATTTACAAGGCTCTTTCTCGTTGATTTCGGAGCGAACAAAAGGATGCCGCCTGTGTTTTCTCCCGATATTCTTTCTTCAAGTCCAAAAGAGAGGGCGGGCGGCTTCGTCATTCCCTTCGGCGACGGGCCAAGACCCGCATACGAGCATAAGGTTGCCAGAGCCGTACTTAAAAATATGCTCGCCTCGGCAGAGAGGTACGTCTATATGAGTACTCCTTACCTCATTCTCGACAACGAGCTGCTCTCCGACATTGAGGGGGCGGCTATGCGAGGGATTGACGTGCGTATCGTTGTTCCTCACGTGCCCGACAAGAGGCTTGTGTTTGAGCTGACCCGCAGCTTTTATCACAGGCTTTTGCGTGCAGGGGTTAAGATATATGAATACACGCCGGGCTTCATTCACCTAAAAGCGTGGGTCGGGGACGGAAAATATGCCGTTGTCGGCACTGCGAATTTGGATTACAGAAGCCTTGCACACCACTTTGAAAACGGAGTCTGGCTCTACGAATGCCCGTGTATTCGGGACATTGCGGCGGATTTTTCCGATATTTTCAAAAAGAGCCGCCAAATCGAGGAGCGTGACACGCGCATAGGACCGCTAAGGCGCACTTTACGAACCGCTTTGCGAATTTTTGCACCTCTTATGTAAGTTTTTAGACAAACGTAAACAAAACCTTAACAATTATATGCTACAATATAAGAAAACACTTTAAAACGAGGAGAAACTATGTTTAAAATTCTCGTCCTTGACGACAATGCAGAGCTGTGTCGAAGCGTTGGTGCATTTTTGAACAGCAGCGGCTATGAGGCAACCTGCTGCCTCTCTGCGGCAGAGGCATACGATGCAATGTACAGCACCGTCTTCGACCTTATTGTGTCCGACGTTATGATGCCCGATATAGACGGCTTCGAGTTTGTGAAAACCGTACGCTCGCTAAATCAGGATATTCCGATTCTTTTTATGACGGCGAGGGACGACTTTGCCTCAAAGCAAAGAGGGTACAGAGTAGGCATAGATGATTATATGGTCAAGCCCGTTGACCTTGACGAATTGTTCTTACGCATAGGTGCTTTGCTCCGCCGTGCAAAAATCGCCTCGTCAAGACGTGTTGAGGTCGGTGAGTTCGTAATGGATGCCGACGAGCGGACCGCCGTGCTTTGCGGCGAGGAAATCCCGCTGACGACACGTGAATTTAATATTCTTTACAAGCTCCTTTCCTACCCGAAAAAGACCTTTTCCCGTACTCAGCTTATGGACGAGTTCTGGGATGCGGACACAGAATCGGGACCTCGCACCGTTGACGTCTATATGACTAAATTGCGTGCAAAGCTTGCAAGGTGCGAGAGCTTTGAGATTGTAACAGTACACGGTCTTGGCTATAAGGCGGTGATAAAATGAGGTGCCGCAGCAATCTTTACGCAAGGACGCTCTACGCTATCAGCCGCTTTCTTTCTGTGTTCGTCATAGCGGCGTTCTTCATCACCTGCTCGGTCACGCTTTTCACAACGGTTATGACAAGGACTCTCGGAATCACTCTGACCAACGAAAACGTCGGGCTTGCGGCAAAGCTGACGCTCTTAAACTCCCTCGTTCTGGCAATTATTATTACCGTTTTGGATCTCATACGCACGCATATAACCGTAGTCCGTCCGACAAAACGCATTATCGAGGCGGCAAAGAAAATGACAGAGGGCGACTTTTCCGCCCGCATTAAAACGACTCACAGCATAAGCAGTGGCAATTTCAGCGAAATTTCAAGCTGCATAAACAAGCTTGCCGAGGAGCTTTCAGCAACGGAGACCTTGCGTTCCGATTTTATAGCAAACGTATCTCACGAGTTGAAAACGCCATTGTCAATAATAAGCAACTACGCCACTATGCTCTCAAAAGAAACAATAAACGACCAAGAGCGTAGGGAGTACGCAAAAGCAATATCCGACACCTCCTTGCGTCTGGCGACGCTCGTGACCAACATTTTGAAGCTGAACAAGCTTGAAAATCAGCAAATCACCCCAACCCCCAAGCCCTTCGACCTCGGCGATGCGGTTGGAGAGTGTCTTCTTGCCTTTGAGGAGGCAATAGAGAAAAAGGGCTTGGAGGTAGTGACGGACATCGAAGACGGAATCACCGTCAAAGAGGACCGCGAAATGCTCTCGATAGTTTGGAGCAACCTGATTTCCAACGCAATCAAATTCACCGAAAGAGGTGGCAGCATAGGCGTGCACGTAAAGTGCAAAAACAACTACGCAAGCGTCACAATTCTCGACACGGGTATAGGGGTCAGCCCCGAGGTGGGCAAGCATATATTTGAAAAATTCTATCAGGCGGACACCTCACGTGCCTCGGAGGGCAACGGGCTTGGGCTTGCACTTGTAAAGCGGGTAATTGACATCACAGGCTGCGACATTTCGGTGGAAAGCGAGCCGGGTCACGGCACAGCATTCACCGTAGGTATGCGAGTGAGGTCAAATGAAAGCCTTTAAAAGCCTTCTTGTAAGCAGATTTCGCCGTGACTTGCATTTTCGCCTGAGGGTCACGCTCGTGGTGTCTCTTGTATCAAGTGCTCTACTTGCTATATTTTCCGCAGTACTCGGGCTTATTTGGCACTCCGCCTGGTACGGCTCACTTGCGGCGTACTATATAATTCTTGCCGTGATGCGGCTGTGGCTGCTCGGGAACGTGCGTGGCGGAGCAAAAAGGACAGGATTTTTGAGGGAGCTTGTGCTTTTTCGTCGCACGGGTGTCGCCTTACTCCTGATAAACGTCGCCCTCTTTGGCGTGTTCCTGTACGTTGTCGCCTTTGGGTACGGCTCCGAATACGGTGAAATCACAACCATAGCCTACGCAACCTACACCTTTGTTGCCCTGACGGTGGCAATCGTAAATATTTCAAAATACAAAAAATTCGGACGCCCCGCTATGTCGGCGGTGAAGCTGATAGACCTCACGTGTGCCGTAGTGTCCGTCATTGCTCTTGAAGCGGCAATGATTTCCGCATTCGGAGGCTCAGGGGGTGAGTTTCGCACGGTCGTCACAGCCCTGACAGGAGCGGGAATCTTTACGTTCGTGCTGCTGCTTGCTCTGTTTATGATAATCAGCTCAAATAAAAAAATCAAATTCTTAAGGGAAAAGCAAAATGACAAGCAATAACAATAACGACATCTTCACATATTCGTATTCCTCACAAGAGCAGGAGGAAATACGCCGAATCAGAGAAAAATACACCCCCGGTGACGCAAAGGAGGACAAGCTTGAGAAGCTCCGCCGCCTTGATGAGAGCGTCACAACAAAGAGCACCGTTTTTTCTTTGATTATGGGTATAATAGGAGCCTTGATCCTCGGGCTTGGAATGTCACTTTTTCTCACGGATTTGGGCGTTGGACTTGGATTTGCCGCCTATCCGTTGGGGATTGGAGTCGGCATAATCGGTCTTGCTTGCGTTCTTGCGGCATATCCCATTTACGTTTACGTTACAAAACGTGAAAGAGAGCGTATAGCACCCGAAATTCTGCGTCTTACAGACGACCTTATGAAATAAAATATGGCGTATATATACTCCTCGGGGTAGGAAAGCGAATATTTTTCTCCAAATCCCCCGCCCCTTTGGGCTGTCGTATTTAGGCATAAGGTTTTAAATATTAACAAGGCTTTTGCAATACGTGAAAGCCTTTTGTTATACAAAACGGTGTGTTTTTAAGCTTACGCTATTGACAAAAGTTACGCCTTATGCTAAAATAAATATATTATTTTGAAGCGTATTTTACGGAGGCTCAGGAAATGTCTATTAATACAGCCGAGGCATCGAAGCTTGAAAAGCAAAAGGAGACGATGTCCGAATTTTCCAAAATACTGAAAAGATCGCTGGCTTTCTGGACGGGCACTGTCGTTTTGTCGTTCGTTGCCTGTGCGGCGGCGTTTATAATTCTTCTTTTATCGTTCAGTACAAATTCCACCCTTGCAATTTTCGGTGCAATTTTCGGAATTGTTCTCTTTGCACTCGGACTTGTCGTCAATGCTTACACCAAGCGTGAATCCGTCTTTCTTTGCAAGGTCAAAAGAACACCTCTCGGTTATCTTTTGCGTGCAAGATTGTCGAAATATTTGACGGGGCTTTTCTCTGCTTGTTGCGTCATAGGTGTTGCGTTTTCGGTAATTTCCATAGTTTTGTTTGCAACAAGTGCCGAGCCGTCGTGGTTTTTAATTGCTGTTGCAGCATCGCTTATTCCTGCGGTTTTGCTCGCTGTCACAGCATTTATATTCTATCTAAAGTCACGCTCATACATAATTTCAAGCTCTGAAATTTTTGATGAAATTGAGACCGAATTTGCAAAAAAATCGCACAGAATTTAAAAACAAACAAAAGAAAAGCACGAAGGACAGAAAAAGCCTTCGTGCTTTTTTCATATCTTTTAAATTAAACTCCCGAATAAGCGGAAAATCCACCGTCAATAGGAAGCACAACGCCCGTAATAAAGCTTGCCGCCTTATTATTCACCAAGAACAGAAGCGCTCCGTCAAGCTCACTGCTCTCTCCGAATCTGTCCATAGGAGTAGCGGCAAGAATTTTGCCCGTGCGGGGAGTGGGCGTGCCGTCGGGATTCCAAAGAAGTGCCGAATTCTGCGAGGTTGAGAAGAAACCGGGAGCAATAGCGTTTACACGTATTCCGACACGGCTGAAATGAACTGCAAGCCACTGTGTAAAATTGGAGACTGCCGCCTTTGCACCCGAATAAGCGGGGATTTTGGTAAGAGGCGTATATGCATTCATACTGCTTACGTTTACGATATTACAGCCCTCTCTGCCAATCATTTGACGTGCGAAAGCCTGCGTGGGAATAAGCGTGCCAAGGAAATTAAGGTTGAAAACAAAGCCGACACCCGACTCATCAAGGTCAAAAAACGATTTTGTCTCAGAGTCAACGTCGCCCACCTCGAAGTATTCTTTGTCCGTCGTTGCCTTGGGGCTATTGCCGCCCGCACCGTTTACAAGCACGTCGCACTTCCCCAAATCACGCTCGACGGTATCTGCAAGGGCAAAGCACGCAGCCTTGTCAAGGACGTTGCATTTATATGCATTGGCAACACCGCCCTCGTTTCGTATTTCCTCGGCAACCCTTTTTGCCGCTACTTCATTTATATCAAGAAGTGCCACCGATGCTCCTGCTCTTGCAAGAGTTTTTGAAAACGCAGCGCAAAGCACGCCTCCCGCACCCGTTACAACAGCAACCTTGCCTGAAAGGTCAGTATTCAGAACGTTTTTATTCATCACTTGTTCTCCGTCCTATTCTTTTCTTTTTCACACGCTTCGAAAAGACCGTTTATATATGCAGCACCGAGCGCTCTGTCATAAAGACCGTAGCCGGGCTTGCCTGTCTCGCCCCAAATCATTCTTCCGTGGTCGGGACGCACGTAGCCGTCAAAGCCGTGCTTTACAAGCACTCTTGTAATCTCATACATATCAATGCTTCCGTTTCCCGAGAGGTGAGCACACTCCTCAAAGCTTCCGTCCTCAAGAACAAGGACGTTACGCATATGCACAAAAGCAATTCGGTCACGTGAGGCATATTTCTCCGTCATCTTTATAATATCGTTTGTAAGAGCACAGCCGAGCGAGCCTGTGCAAAGGCAGAGGCTGTTTGCAGGCGAATCGACTATTGAAAGCATACGGTCGATATTTTCTTCGTTTGTAATGATTCTCGGAATTCCGAAAATAGGATAAGGCGGGTCGTCGGGGTGCATTGCCATTCTAACTCCGTACTCCTCGGCAACAGGGATTATCTTCTTAAGAAACGCCTCAAGCGTACACCAAAGCCCCTCCTCGCCAAGCCTGCCGTATGCGGAAATAAGCTCACGCACCTCGTCCATAGTATAGCTTGAATCCCAACCGGGCAGACGAATGTCGTCCTTTAAGGGGTCAAGACCTCTCATTTGATTCCAATACATAACAAGGCTTGTAGAGCCGTCGGGAGCCTGCTTGTCAAGCTGCGTTCTCGTCCAATCAAACACGGGCATAAAATTATAAGTTATACATTTGACTCCGTATTTTGCACAGCGGCGTATATTTTCGCAATATATTTCCGTTAAGGCCTCACTGTCAAGAAGACCGAGCTTTATATGCTCGTGAACGGGAACAGACTCAACAACGTCAAACACAAGTCCCGCCGCCTCGACTGTATTCTTCATCAGAAGAAGGCTCTCCTCGCTCCAAATCTCTCCAGGCTTTACGTCGTAAATCGCACTTACAACGGAACGCATTCCGGGAATTTGACGAATATACTCAAGCTTTATCGGATCGTCGTGGCCGTACCAACGAAATGACATTTTCATAAAATTTTCTCACCTTCCGTTTTTATGATTATAGACTCTTTTGCGTTTTTTAAACAAATAAATTTCTCTTTCACATAAAAGACCTCAAAATTACCATAATAATTTTAACACACCCCATAAATTTTTAGTCAATGTTTTTCTTGACAAGAATATTTCAAAAAATTCGGTATGTTTAGATAAAAATATAAAAGACAAACGAGGATTTTATGGATACTACAGCAAAAAGGGACAAAAAGCCGACTTCTGCGTTCGGATTAAGGGACAAAATCGGCTATCTTTTCGGAGATTTAGGAAATGATTTTACCTTTATTCTTTCATCAAGCTTTCTTCTCAAATTTTACACTGACGTAATGAACATCAGTGCCGCCGTCGTCGGCACCGTTATGATGCTTGCTCGCTTTGTGGACGCTTTTACAGACGTAGCTATGGGACGCATCTGCGACTCAGCCCACGCAACCTCCGTCGGAAAATTCAAGCCGTGGCTAAGACGAATGTGTGCTCCTGTGGCAATATCATCTTTTTTAATATATCAAAGCTCTCTTGCTGATCAGTCAACCTGGTTCAAAATAATTTGGCTTGCGGTCACATATATTCTTTGGGGCTCGATTTTCTACACCTCGATAAATATTCCCTACGGCTCAATGGCATCGGCAATTTCCGCAGAGCCCTTAGACAGACAGTCGCTTTCCACCTGGCGGTCGGTCGGTGCATCTCTTGCAGGAGCTATAATAGGTGCTGGCGTTCCGCTTTTCGTCTATGAAAAGGTACAGCGTGGCGACGTGACGGTCACGGTTATGAAGGGGGGGACCTTTACCGCAGTGGCTGGAATTCTTTCACTCCTTTCCGTCGGAGCTTATCTCGTTTGCTACTTTCTCACCACAGAGAGAGTTATTCCCGAGCATAAGGAAAAGCACGAGCGAGGCGGGGTCGGTCGTCTGCTGCTCAACTCGCTAAAAAACAGACCTCTTATATCTATAATAGCCGCATCAGTGGTTATGCTCCTCTCCCAGCTCAGTCTTCAAGGAATGGCAAACTATATCTATCCTAACTATTATAACAACTCTACAGCTATGTCGGTATCGACGCTTCTTATGCTTTTGGCAACGTTCATTGCCGCAGGAGTTGCAAGACCTCTTGCCGCAAAAATAGGAAAGGCGGAGATGAGCGTACTTGCCAATCTGCTTGCCGCAGGTGTATGTATTACACTGTTTTTTGTAAGACCTGCGACCGTGTGGGTATACGTGGCGTTTAATTTCATCTCTTGGCTCGGTCTTGGAATCTTCTCTATGGTAAGCTGGGCACTTATAACAGACGTAATAGACGACTCCGAAATCAAGCACGGAATACGTGAGGACGGCTCGATTTATGCACTCTATTCTTTCGCAAGAAAGCTTGGACAAGCTGCGGCGGCAGGTATTACAGGTGGACTTTTAACTCTTATCGGATATAGCGACGCTACGGCATTTGACCGAGGTGTTCTTGAGGGCATATTCAACATTGCGACTCTGCTCCCGGCTATCGGATTCACCTTGCTTGCCTTGATACTTTGGTTCTGGTATCCGCTTCACAAAAAACGGGTTTTAAGTAACGTTGAAATCTTGAAGCAAAAAAGAAATTCACAATAATAAAAAAACGGGCTATGCCGACTTTACTTGTGTAAAGATATACGGCAATGCCCGTTTTTTTACTTTTCTTTTTTTGATTTTGAATGCTTTTCCATTCCTCGAAGCTCCAAGGAGTTTCGTCCGTTAAACGCAGATTGTATGAATCGAGCTACGTACATAAACGGAAGCAGAAAAGGCAGCTTTTTAAGGATAGGATAACGCTGCTTCATTTTTCTGTACGGAGGGAAAACTCTTGAGCAAACGTAAGAGAGCTTACCTTTGGTTTCAATTCCGTAAGCAACTCTGTTTTCGTACGTTCCGTACGTTCCGCCCGTTGCGATATAATAAGCAGCCTTTAAAATTTCATCGTCCGCTTCCCCACCGCCGTACCAATAAGCACCAACCCGTTCAAGAAGCAAGAAGAAATCAAGCAAGCCCTCAGCCGACAATGCGGAAAAAAGCTCCGCCCTATCAATTTCCGTCATAAAGGCACGCTCATAAAGAAACAGGTCAAAGACCATTCGCATACCGCAGCCGCCGCCCGAATAATGCTTATATGCGTGTTCGGTGTTGAAAACGAGGAACTGTACGTGATTCATCACGTACCAGTACGGATTATCCTTTTTCGGCTCCCAGATATCAAAGGAGTGCATCGGACCGTTTTCAACGAACCTTTTGTGCACTTCGATTTTTACAAATTGCTTTTTCTTATAGTTTATGTGCACCTCTCCCGCATGCTCTTGAATATAGCCTAAGCCCCTTAAGATTTCATCCACACGTGGGATATCCTCTGAATTAAAATAAATATCCATATCCGACATTGTGCGATGCGCGGGATTTTTCCAAAGGGATTTATAAATAAATCCCTTCATAGGAAGAAATTTTATTTTGTTTTCTGTAAAAAGCTTTGTAATTTTTGCGAACTCTACGCTTTGCGTGACGTGCTTTGCAACGTCTGTGGCACGTGAGCTGTCCCATACAGCTGCAAGCTCCTTTGTGGCCTCGGCGAGCACTTGCGGCTCAACAGCGGAAAAAATACCGGAGTCAAGCGACTGAGATTTTGCAAAAGCAAAAATATCGTCCCAAGAGGCGTCCTCGGGCTTTTTTGGCATAGGTCCGTCGCAGTTGATATGCACAAGAAGCTGTGCCACGTACTCTGCTATGGAAATAATCAGTTGTTCGTTCATCTAATTTTCCCCTCAAATGCGGCTTGCCGCTTCATTTTTTGCACTTAAAAATCGCTCGATAAATACGAGTGAGTACTCGTTTTACTTTAATAAAAATGCGTTTTAAATTGTAAAATATAAACCTGATGGGATAAATAAAATTCCAAATACGTGAATATATGCGGTAGCCCTTGCTCGTAACCGTATATGATTTTCCGTTTCGGTTGAACTTCACAAGTACCCCTATGACGGCACTCTTCGGCACGTGCTCAATCGAATAGGTGTTGTCTCCGCGAATAAGATACTTGTCCTTACGTACCTTTATAACTCGGTGCAAAACGTACTTGCCCCTTGGCGAGACGTAAAGCGCTACGTCGTACTTTTTAAGCTCCTCTTTTGGACGTACTACAACAATCATATCACGATGAGTCTTGAATAGCGGACGCATACTGACGCCAAGGGTGTTAGAGGCATAAACTCCGTGCTGCTTGAGCTCGGATTCTATCCTGCCGCTATTCATTCAAGAATTCCGCCAAGACGAAGCTGCTCTTCAAACTTGTCTATATCCTTTGCAGCAGTCTTTTCATCAACAGCATACTCGTCAAGCACAGCCGCCAAAAGCTGTGCCTTTGTTTTAGGCTCGTCTTCACAAAGCTTCCAAAGAAAAGCTCCGGTTCCGTTCATACGGATAAGCCCGGTGAACTCGTCCGCTCTGTCACCGACAGCAACTGCAAGAAATCCGTCCCCGACCTTTTCAATTATAAATCCGCTCTTAATTTTTATTACGTCGCTTCTGTTTTCCATTTCATTTCTCCAAATCAAGATAGATCAAACCTTGCCTTTTTTAATAATTAGCAAAAATGTCCGCATACGCATACAATTATACAGTAAGAATTATAACATAATTACCAATTAAAGTCAAGATTTAAAAATAAAAAAACAAAGCACTCTCTTTCGACGCATTTTTTACATTAGCCGTGGTATTGTGAAAAGAGAGATTTTTTAAAGGAGAAATTATGCAAATCCACACACTCAAACCAAATGAAACGATCAACGACATTGCAAAAGAATACGGAACAACCGAAGAAAGAATCCGTGAAAACAACGATGCAGCAAAATATTCACAAGCAGGAGGGGAGCTTTTAATACTCACCCCCACAAGAGCCTATCGATTCAAAAGCACCGACACGCTTGAGGCTGTCGCCTGCCGTTTTGGGGTGAGCGTCGCATCACTCTCCTTGAAAAATCCAAAGACCGCAAGAGAAAAAAGTCTTTCGGGATGTGAGCTTGCGGTAAAATACCCCTTCCCCTCGCACGGGTGTGCCGCAGCCAATGGCTACGTGTATTCAAGCACGTCTGAGAAAAAAATACGCTTTGCTCTTCCATACATAACCTATCTGACCGTTTGCGCCTATCGAATAAACGGTGGGAAATTAGAAAGAGTCTTCGACCCAAAAAGAGCGGTAAGGCTCACAAAAGAGAGCGGTAAAATTCCGCTTTTGAGAATATATGACGGCACAGACGGTGTGCATTATTCAGACAAAGATGCAAGAAAGAGGCTTATTGAGAAAATGGTAGCCGTGGCTATTTCGGGCGGCTTTGCAGGGATTACTCTTTGTGCATACGAGGGGGCGAGGCAGGTGCCTGACGATTTTTTAGAATTCCTTGTGGAGGCAAGGCGAATGATGATAGGCTCTGACCTTGTACTGTTTGTAGAAACGGACGAAACTCTGCCCACTGAGATATGCGAGCTTGCCGACGGAGGAGTGTTTATGCAAGGTCTATACGACCAAGCAGGACAAGAGATTGGGACTTGCCGTGAGCGAAAGACACTCGAAAAATTTCAAAACGATACAGAGACCTCAAAGGTCTTTATTGACATATCCGCAGATGCATACGTAAACGGCAACCCCGCCTCCTACCTCGATGCTCTTGCACTTGCAAAAAAATACGGAGAGAAAATTGAAACGGATGAGAATACTCTAATTTCCAAATTTACTTATAATGACAAGGGTGTCAAGCGAGAGGCTCTGTTTTCTTCTCTTAAAAAAACAAAAGCCACGCTCGATCTTGTGAGTGAGCTTGGCTTTATGGGAATAAGCTTTGATGTTGAAAAAGTACCGACCGAGCATCTGATGATGTTTAGTACAATGTTTGCACCGGCACACTATCACTCTCCGTTTTCCTTGCCAATGTAGGTTCTGACACGCAGAGCTACACCGATCCTCTTTGCTATTTGCTCGCACTCGGCGATCTGCTCGTCCGTGAGCGTTTCACGAACTACAGAGAGGACGGTGTTTTGTACATAATTGTTTACATTTTTGGTAAAGTCGAGCATTCCGTAAAATGCATCTTTTTTATACACGGGGTGGCACATCTCGACGTATTTATCTGCATTTGGAGTGTTAAGACTCACGGAGACTGTATCGAAAGCGTCCTTAAAAAGATGTGTGACGTCGTTGCCCGCTATAAGCGAGGCGTGTCCGTTTGTATTTATACGAATAGGAATATTTTTTCGCCTCTTGATTTCAAGAGCACACTCACGGGCAACGGTCAGCCTTTCGGTTGGCTCACCGTATCCGCAGAAGACCACCTCGGCATATTCATCAAGATTGTGAGAGAATACAGAGTCAAGAATCTCCTCGACACTCGGCTCGTATTCAAGCCAAAGACTGTCTGATCCGTATGCCCCGTCTGCGTTGTTGCGTATACAAAACTCGCAGTTATTTGTACAGCGGTTGGTGATATTTATATATAGCTTTCCGTCAACCTCATAGGTTATACACATTGATTTTTTCATTTTATTTTTAAAAATCTCCTTGCGTTGTCGGCTGTAATTTTTGCACATTCGTCCTCGTCTATTCCCCATATTTGGGCAAGTGCGGCATTCGTATATTGGAGATTGCCCGAATGATTGAGCGTTCCTCTTTTAGGGTCGGGAGCAAGATAGGGGGCATCGGTTTCAATCAGCACCGAGCTTTGCGGCACGGAGGCTGCAACCTCCTTTGGCTTGCGTGCATTTTTAAACGTAACAGTTCCCGAAAACGAGATCATATATCCGAGTCGGACAAGCTCTTTTGCCATTTCAGAAGAGCCTGAAAAGCTGTGAAGAATCCCCTTTACCTCAGGATGACGTCTTATAACAGTCATAACGTCCTCGTGTGCGTCTCTGTCGTGAATACATACGGGAATTTGAAGCTTTTTCGCCAGATTCATCTGTGCATCGAAATAACGCATCTGCTTTTCCTTGTCTGTGTCGTCGTAATGATAATCAAGACCTATTTCACCGAGAAGAACGCACTTGTTCTCGGGATTTTTTATTATTTCTTCAATTTCTGAAAGCTCTCTGTCCAAATCCGAAAGGAAGCGTGTGTCTGACGGATGTATTCCTGCGGCGGTATACATTCCCTCGTGCCGCCTCGCCTGCTCTGCCGCAGTCCTTGAGCTTTCGGGGTTTGTTCCCACGTTTACAATAGCCGAAACGGAAGATTCAAGCAGAGCGTCGACAAAACCGTCGACGCTCAAACCAAGCTCTTCTTCAAACCGCTCATCGTAGTAATGGGCGTGTGTGTCGAAGTAATTCATCAGTGTATACGGTCTCCGTTCTTTGCTTTGGGGTCAAGGAATACAACCTTTACGTCGTCCTCGCCCGAAGCAAGAATCATTCCGAAGCTGTCCGTTCCGCAAAGCTTCACAGGCTTTAAGTTGGTAACAAGTACAACCTTTTTGCCGATAAGGTCAGCGGGCTGATAATATTTAGCTATGCCCGAGACAACCTGACGCTTTTCATATCCGAGGTCAACCTGAAGCTTTAAGAGCTTCTTCGCCTTGGGGATAGGCTCGCATTCAAGAATCTCAGCAACACGAAGCTCGACCGCACCGAATGCCTCTATGCCTATTTCAGGCTCGTGCTCAGGCTCCTCGACGGTATTTTGTGCAGCTGCCTCTTGTGCCATCTTCGATTCCATTTCTTCAAGGAACTTCTTCTCGTCTATTCTTGCAAAAAGAGTGTGTGCCTCGCCAAGCGGCTTTCCTGCTTCGAGATTGCCGAAAGTGAGGGCTGTGGAATAAGCTTTAACCTCTGTGCCAAGCTGTGCAAAAATACTTTCTGCAGTCGAGGGAATATAGGGCGTCAAAAGAACCGCAGAGATTCTTATAACCTCAAGAAGATTATATATAACCGTAGCAAGCCTCGGACGGTCCGCCTCGTTCTTTGCAAGGACCCAAGGCATAGTTTCGTCGATGTATTTGTTCGCCCTGCGGAGCATAGCGAAAATCTCATCAAGCGAATCAGCCACGTGATAAGAGCTCATAAGCTCTCTTGCATTTTGGACCGTCGAAGCAACAGTAGATTTAAGGTCAAGGTCGAACTCCGTCTGCTCAATGGGAGCGGGTACGATGCCGTCAAAATACTTTTTCGTCATAGCATGGGTACGGCTGACGAGGTTTCCGAGATTGTTTGCAAGGTCGTTATTATATCTCGTAATTACGCTTTCATAGGTTATTGAGCCGTCTGAATTATAGGGCATTTCGGAGAGTGCGTAATAACGTACTCCGTCAACGCCGAATGTTTTTGCAAGCTCGTCTGCAAAAACGACGTTGCCCTTGGACTTGGACATCTTGTCGTTTCCAAAATTGAACCACGGGTGTCCGAAGACCTTTTTAGGCAAAGGAAGACCGAGTGCCATCAAGAATATCGGCCAATAGATGGTGTGGAAGCGAAGAATGTCCTTGCCGATTATATGAACGTCGGCGGGCCAATACTTCTTAAATTTTTCGCTCTGCTCCTCAAAGGACTTGTCGGGGTCGTAGCCGATGGCGGTTATATAGTTCGTAAGTGCGTCAAGCCATACGTAAACCACGTGCTTGTCGTCAAAATCGACGGGAATGCCCCACTTAAACGAGGTTCTCGAAACGCAAAGGTCCTGAAGACCCGCCTTCAAGAAATTGTTGACCATTTCCTTTTTACGGCTCTCCGGCTCAATGAAGCCCGGATTTTCCTCAATATGCTTTATAAGGCGGTCGGCGTACTTGGACATCTTGAAGAAATACGCCTCCTCCCTTGCCTGACTTACGGGTCTGCCGCAGTCGGGACATTTCCCCTCAACCACCTGCGTTTGGGTGAAGAAGGACTCACACGGGGTGCAATACCAGCCCTCGTAAAAGCCTTTATATATATCTCCGCTGTCGTAGAATTTTTTGAATATCTTTCTTACCGCCGCCTCGTGGTAATCGTCCGTAGTTCTGATAAAGTGATCGTATTCTACGCCCATAAGGTCCCAGATTCCCTTAATTTCTGCGGCAACTCCGTCCACGTATTCCTTAGGTGTAACACCCGCATCCTTTGCAAGGTCCTCAATCTTCTGACCGTGCTCGTCCGTACCTGTGCAGAGAAAAACGTCCTTGCCCATTTGACGCTGGAAGCGAGCGAATGCATCGGACATTATAATTTCATAGGTGTTGCCGAAATGAGGCTTACGTGATGCGTAAGCGATGGCTGTGGTGAGATAAAATTTTTCCATATTTTCTTTTCTCCTTGTTATTCCGTGCGGCTAATGAGACCGCAGGCTTTCCTATTATAGGATTATAACACATTTTTTCGGCAATTACAATGTTTTTTTAGTTTTTTTATAATAAATGTGCGGATTTATTTTCCTAAGATACGTTTTTTAAATATTTATTGACTTTTTGCACGAATAATGATAAAATATAAGTTGGATTACAGTTTTTGATAGGGAGGAGTTTTGCTTGTGAGACGTGTGTTCGGCGATATTTACGGAAATGAAAATACGAAAAAACGTCTTGCAAACGCAGTTTTAACAGACACGCTTGCTCACGCCTTTATTATAGACGGTCCTGACGGCTCGGGCAAAAGGACCCTTGCGCTTGAAATCTCTGCTGCACTGAGTTGTGAAAACAAGTCAAACGAGGCTCATCCTCTTCCCTGCAAAAGATGCAATACGTGCAGACGTATTTTTGAGGGAAGCTACACAGACGTAAAAGTTCTTTCAAGGCAAAAGGGTAAGGCTACAATAGGCGTAGATGCCGTCAAGGATTTCAAGGAGGATATGTTTCTTTCATCCACTGAATCCGAGTATAAAATATACATCATTGAGGATGCCGAGAGCTTAACGCCGCAATCTCAGAACGCTCTGCTCACCGTTATGGAGGAGCCGCCGTCAAACGTAGTGATTTTTCTGCTATCTGCCTCCTCGGACAAAATTCTGAGCACAATTAAAAGCCGTGCACAGTACATTGCTATGGAGTGCTTTTCACGGGATAAAATTGAAGAGTACTTAAAAAAGCACGCCCCCTCGGCAAATGTGCTTCTTGCATCAGGAGGGGTCGCCCTTTCCTCGGTGCTAATAAAAGCAAACGGCTCTATCGGCAAGGCACTCAGCCTGCTTGATCCAAAGGGTGCAAAGGAAGCAGAGGAAGAGCATCTTCTGATAAAGCGAGTGGTCGGTGCACTTGATTCACGCTCCTCTTACGCCGTGCTGTATACGGCACTTGGAGATTTGCCCGAAAGCCGTACGGAGCTTGCTTTAGCTCTTGAATCGGTGCTTTCTGCCATAGGTGATATGATAAAGGCAAAAAACGCAAGCAGCTTCGCCCCCGTTTTCTTCGATACGTACGAGGATGCTATTACATCGGCTAATTCATTTTCACAAGACCGCTTATTTAAAATTTTCGAGCTTATTACAAGCTTTCGTGAATATATCACGAAAAATGCAGCGACGGCAAGTGTGCTTTCTGCCCTCGCATCAAAAATTAAATTGCTTTAAAGAAAACAGCGTGAAAGTATCATAAACACTTATTTACACTTTGCGGGCTTTTTGCCAAAATTTTGTGATGTCGCCTCTTCGGTGACAGGATGGAGATTATTATGGAAAAAGAAAACATCAAAGACACACTTGACACAGCGTCCTGCCAGGAGACTGAGGTTGTTGGAATAAGCTTCCGTGAGGCAGGAAAAATATATTATTTCGCTCCGGGGCAGCTGACGCTTTCCCTCGGACAAAACGTCATCGTAGATACTGCAAGGGGTACGGAATTCGGAACTGTTAAGATTCCGAACAAGAGGGTTTCAAATGACAAAATCGTCTCCCCTCTCAAAACGGTAAAGAGAATTGCTACGCAAAGCGATATTGATAGAAACGAAAAGAATCGTGAGCTTGAGCTTGAGGCAGCAATAATTTGCAAAAAGAAAATAACCGCACACAAGCTTGGAATGAACCTCGTCTCTGTCGAATACACCTTTGACAACTCAAAGCTGATATTTTATTTCACCTGCGAGTCACGTGTGGATTTCAGAGAGCTTGTAAAGGACCTTGCCGCTACGTTCCGAACAAGAATCGAGCTGCGTCAAATCGGAATAAGAGATGAGACAAAGATGATGGGCGGTCTTGGGCTTTGCGGAAGAAAATTCTGCTGCTCCGGCTTCCTTTCTGATTTTGTGCAGGTTACGATAAAGATGGCAAGAGAGCAGAATTTTGCTATTAATTCAAACAAAAGCACGGGTGCGTGCGGACGTCTTATGTGCTGCCTTAGATACGAGCACGAGACGTACGAGGAGGCAATCAAGCGTTTGCCTCCAAACGGCACTACGGTTATGACCCAAGACGGTCAGGGAGTGGTCGTCGAGGTACGTCCTCTTGCAGAGGAGCTTAAGGTTCGTATATCAGACAAGGAAAAGGATGCTGTAAAAATATATAAAGCGGCAGAAGTAAAGGTGCTTAGACTTCCTCATACGAAGAAAGAGCAGAACGATGCCGAGGAAAATTCGTGATTTTATATTTTTTGTCACTTTTTTTGAAAAGGCACTTGATTTTTTTCCAATATGTGATACAATAGTAATGGAAAAACTACTTAGGAGGTAACTAAAATGGCATACAAAATTTCCGACGATTGCATTTCTTGTGGTGCTTGTGCTGACGCTTGCCCCACCAGCTGCATCTCTGAGGGCGACGGCAAGTACGTAATCAACGCTGACGAGTGCGTTAGCTGCGGTTCTTGTGCTGATGCTTGCCCCGTTTCCGCTCCCGCTGAGGAGTAATTCCGAGAAAATATAAAATCGGTATACATCAAAAACAGAAAAGGCGGAGCTTGTACTCCGCTTTTTCTAATATTCAAACAAAAACGGAGATGCTTTAACAAAGGTGTGACAAATATAGATATTAATGTAACCTTAAATGAAAACGAGCGGATAAACCGTGTAAACGACGATATTGCTCTCATAGAGCACAAAGACGGGCTTACGTTCGGAACAGATGCCCTGCTGCTTGCGGGATATATAGAAAAAAACGGAAAACGGGCGCTTGAAATAGGCGGCGGCACGGGAATAATCTCCCTGCTGACGCTGAAGAGGAACAAGTTTGACAGTGTGGACTGCTGTGAGATTCAAGAGACGTTCTGTGACATCATCAAAAGAAACGCCGCTCTTGCAGCTTTAGAGGACAGGCTCACGGTTTTGAATCTTGACATACGGGATTACAAATCAAACAAGCAATACGATACTTTGTTTACAAATCCTCCGTATATGCTCGTCAGCGGCCGCAGAAACGAAAACGACAAAAAAAACATTGCAAGGCACGAGCTTAACGGCGGAATCTGCGACTTTCTTTTAGCCGCAAAGCGTCTTTTGAAATTTGGCGGTCGTTTTTACGCCGTATACCGCCCCGACAGGCTTGCGGACTTGCTTTTTGCAATGAAAAGCGCATCAATAGAGCCGAAGAGAATCACGTTTGTCTACGCCGACTGTCTTAGCGAGCCGTCTATGGTGCTGACAGAGGGGCGTATGGGCGGCAAGTCGGGAATGAAGGTCACAAGACCTCTTATTATTTACAAAGACAAAGAGCACACGCAAGAGAGTGCGGATATGGAATATATTTTGAAAAACGGAAGCTTCCCCGATGATTTTACACTTGGAAACAGAGGACGTAAAAATGGCAGAGCTTGAAAAAAACAAAATTGAGGCCTCGACATTATATTTGGTCGGGACCCCCATCGGCAATCTTGCCGATATTTCCGAAAGAGCGAAAAAGGTGCTCTCCGAGGTTGATTTTATTGCAGCTGAGGATACGAGAAACTCGGCAAAGCTCCTTTTATGTTATGGAATAAAAAAACCACTGGTCAGCTATTTTGAGCATAACAAAAGAGTAAGCGGTGAGCGGATTTTAGAGCGTCTTATGGCTGGTGAATCCTGTGCACTTATAACCGATGCCGGTATGCCCGCCATAAGCGACCCCGGCGAGGATATTGTAAGGCTTTGTGCAGAGGCGGGAATACGGGTTTGCGTTGTCCCCGGGGCCTGTGCCGCCGTAAGCGCACTTGCACTCTCCGCTCTTCCTACAGGAAAATTCGTCTTTGAGGGCTTTCTTTCGGCAAGCAAGAGCGAGCGGCGTACAAGGCTCGGCGAGCTTGCGCACGAGAGTCGCACGATGATATTTTACGAAGCTCCGCACAAGCTCAGGGCGACGCTCGGAGATATGGCGGAAATACTTGGAAATGACAGAAAAATTTCCCTTTGCAGAGAGCTGACAAAGCTCAACGAGGAGGTTATACGCACCACCCTTTGCGATGCGGTTTGTTATTACGAGCAAAACGAGCCAAGGGGCGAATACGTGCTTGTATTAAACGGTGCGGACGCAAATGCGGCAAGGGCGGAAAACCCCCTCCTCTCCCTCTCTGTCGAGGAGCACGTACAGCATTATATCGACGGCGGAATGAAAAAGATGGACGCAATCAAAAAGACGGCAAAGGACAGAAGCGTTCCGAAATCCGATATATACGGCTTACTTGTTAAAGAAAATTAAATTACAGAAAAGTACGGCATACGGAAGAAAAATCTCTTTGTGTATGCCGTTTTTTAGTAAGATAAGCAGCTTTGCTTTGACATTTTCAGACTCGGTTTTTAAAATTGGCAGAAAGAAAGGAATTTTTAAAAAAATCATCGGCATTATATACAAAAAATATATTATTTTTTTGTTAAAGGTGTTGACAAACAAATATTTTTGTGATAACATTACAGTAATGGAACAAGTTCTCGTGATACGATCGCAAAGAGAGCCGCAGGGTGCTGAAAATGCGGACGATACGCCTCGAAGAATACCGCCCATACGTGTCGCAAATCACGGAAAAATTTAAAAAAATGAGTTAAACGCTCGGGTGGAACCGTGCGGGACACTTTGTCCTCACCCCGAAGACGACCTTTCTGCGTCGGCTTTTGGAGTGGGCTTTTTTATTTTTTCGCTCCTATGATTTTTCACACGGCACTTATATTATAAATAAAATAAACAACATAGAAAAGAGAGAAAAGCAATGGCAAAAATTATTTTTTCAAGCGGCGAAGTTTACAGCTCTGACACACCCGTATCCGTTTACGAGGCGGCACGGGAGCTTGGAATAATTTCACGTGAGGTTATAGCTGCAAAAATAAACGGCGAGCCTAAGGAGCTTTCCACGGTTATTGATGGCGAAAGCCAAGTAAGCCTGCTTACGTTCGCCCACGAGGAGGGCAAGCACATATTCCGCCATACTGCAGCACACGTTATGGCACAGGCGGTGAAAAGACTCTTCCCCTCTACAAAGCAAACGATAGGTCCCGCAACCGACACGGGCTATTTCCAGGACTTTGATTCCGAGACATCGTTTACACCCGAGGTGCTCCGCCAAATAGAGGCAGAGATGAAGAAAATCGTCAAAGAGAACCTCGTTATAGAAAGACAGGTGCTTACAAAGGACGAGGCTATAAGGCTTATGACAGAGCTTGACGAGCCTTATAAGGTTGAGAGGATAAACGAGCTTGACGACGATGCGGAGATTTCAATCTACCGTCAAGGCGAGTACACCGACCTTTGCTCCGGCCCTCATCTTCACTCCACCGGTATGATAAAGGCGTTCAAGCTCACTCAGTGCACCGGTGCTTACTACAAGGGCGACCAGAACAACAAGATGCTCCAGCGTGTTTACGGAATTGCATTCCCCTCAAAGGACGAGCTTAACGCCTACGTGCTTCAGCAAGAGGAGGCGCTCAAGCGTGACCATAACAAAATCGGCCGTGAGCTTGAATATTTCACCACCGTTGACGTTATAGGTCAAGGACTGCCCATTCTTCTGCCCAAGGGTGCAAGAACAATCCAGCGTCTTCAAAGATGGGTTGAGGACGAGGAGGAGAAGCGTGGCTACCTCCTTACGAAAACTCCGCTTATGGCAAAAAGAGAGCTTTACAAAATCTCAGGACACTGGGACCACTATCTCGACGGAATGTTCGTTATGGGCGACCCCGACGATTATACGAAGGAGTGCTTTGCTCTGCGTCCTATGACCTGCCCCTTCCAATATCAGGTATTCCTTAACAAGAAACGCTCGTACAGAGAGCTTCCTATGCGTCTTGGCGAAACCTCGACGCTCTTCAGAAACGAGGACTCAGGCGAGATGCACGGTCTTATAAGAGTAAGACAGTTCACCATATCCGAAGGACACCTCATTCTCCGCCCCGACCAGCTTGCAGAGGAATTCAAGGGCTGTCTTGACCTTGCAAAATACTGCCTTGAAACGCTCGGTCTTTGGGAGGACTGTACGTTCAGATTCTCACAGTGGGATCCCAACCGCACGGACAAGTACGAGGGTACTCCCGAGCAGTGGAACGAGGCACAGTCAATTATGCGCGGGCTGCTCGACACCTACCTTGGTCGTGACAATTACGTCATTGGAATAGATGAGGCGGCATTCTACGGTCCAAAGCTCGACATTCAGTGCAAGAACGTCTTCGGCAAGGAGGATACTATCGTTACAATCCAAGTCGATATGCTTCTTGCAAAGAAGTTCGGTATGGAATACGTTGACCGTGACAACACCACTAAGACACCTTACATCATACACAGAACTTCTATGGGCTGCTACGAAAGGACTCTTGCACTTATACTTGAAAAGTATGCCGGTGCACTTCCCCTTTGGCTTGCGCCTACGCAGGTTACTGTTATCCCTGTCGTTCAAGATTTCCAAGGCTATGCAGCAGAGGTGACCGCAAAGCTCAAAGCGGCAGGCATCAGAGCAGAGCTTGACGACAGAAACGAGAAGCTCGGTTACAGAATAAGAGAAGCTCAAATCTCAAAGGTACCTTATATGGTGGTCGTCGGAGAGGACGAAATGAACTCCGGCTCCGTCACCGTAAGAGCAAGAGTAGAGGGTGAGGGAGGCAAGTTTGCCACTGACGATTTCGTAAGCAAGCTCCTGCTTGAAATTGCGAGCAAAAAGCATTAATTCGTTTACAAAAATCCTCGTATCAAGCGGGGATTTTTGCTTAAAAACTCAACACGGGTAAGGTTTAATCATAAAATGAAAAGGCTTTTACGTTATCTTAGAGGATATAAAAAGGAATGTGTTCTCGGTCCTCTTTTCAAGCTGCTTGAAGCGACACTTGAGCTTATTGTTCCGCTTGTTATAGCAGCTATAATCGATATAGGAATAAAGGAAAAGAACACGTCTTATATAATTTATATGTGTCTTTTGCTTGTGCTTCTCGGTGCTGTGGGACTATTATTTTCCGTTATCGCACAGTACTTTGCCGCAAAGGCATCTGTCGGATTTGTCGCAAAGGTCAGAGGTGTGCTCTTTAGGCATATGCAAGGTTTTTCTTACTCCGACATTGATGAATTTGGCTCATCGGGAATGATTACGAAGCTGACCAGCGATTCGGAAAAGGTTCAATCGGGACTTAATCTTGCATTAAGACTTTTGCTACGCTCGCCTTTCGTTGTTTTCGGTGCAATGATTATGGCATTCACTATTGATAAAGAGAGTGCCTTAACCTTTGTAGCGGTTATACCCGCACTTGCGGTAGTAGTCTTTGGAATAATGCTCATTACTATGCCGCTTTACAAAAAGGTACAGTCGGGGCTTGACAAAATTCTCTGTAAAGCACGTGAGAACATCAGCGGTGTCAGAGTTATCAGAGCCTTTGGCAAAGAAGACGACGAAACGGAGGAATTCAAGGCTGAAAACGCGCGTCTTACAAAAACTCAAAAGCACGTCGGTCATATTTCCGCCCTAATGAATCCGCTCACCTACGTTATAATCAACCTTGGAATAATCGCCTTGATAGAAATCGGTGCCATTCGGGTATACGAAACGCCCGATATGACAAAGGGTGAGGTGGTTGCACTCTACAACTATATGTCACAAATACTTGTGGAGCTTATTAAGCTGGCAAACCTCATAATCAGCATTACCAAGGCTCTTGCTTGTGCCTCAAGAATCTCCTCGGTGCTCCAAAAGGAGTCGAGCCAGACCTTTGGCACAGTTGAGGAAAGCGAACAAAAGAGCGAATGCTCTATAGAATTCAACAACGTCTCCTTACGCTATAACGGTGCGGCAGAGGATTCTGTATCCAATATCAGCTTCAAGCTCAAGCACGGCAAGACGCTTGGAATTATAGGCGGAACAGGCTCGGGAAAAACCTCGCTTGTAAACCTCATTCCTCGCTTCTATGATGCAAGCTGCGGCGAGGTTTTAATAGACGGTATTAACGTCAAGGAATACACAAAGCGAGGGCTTCGTAAGAAAATCGCTTGCGTGCCACAGCGTGCAGTGCTATTCAGAGGCACCTTGCGTGATAATATGCAAAGAGGCAACCCAAGTGCAACAGACGAGGAAATTCTCTTCGCCATTGACACCGCCGAGGCCGCAGATGTCGTTTCCGACAAGGGCGGTCTTGATGCAAAAATCGAGCAGGGCGGCTCCAATCTCTCGGGCGGTCAGCGTCAACGTCTGACAATAGCAAGAGCACTTGTTAGAAAGCCCAAGATTTTGATTCTTGACGACTCCTTCTCTGCCCTTGATTATGCGACTGATACCGCTTTAAGAGGCAAAATCAAAGAGAGGATAAAGGACACAACGGTCGTTATTGTCTCTCAAAGAGCGTCGTCTGTTATGAGTGCGGACTTGATTGTCGTTCTCGACGACGGCGAGGCTGTGGGAATAGGAACTCACTCTGAACTGCTTTCAGGATGTGACGTTTACCGTGAAATATATGAATCTCAGTTCGGCGGAGGGAATGAAAATGGCAAAGACTAAGAAAAAAATCACCCCCGGAACGATGAGACGGGTTCTCTCTTATATCGGAAAATACAAGCTGCTTTTGCCGATTTCGGTACTGCTGGCACTTGTAACCGTCGCTTCAACTCTTTACTTTCCTGTCCTGATAGGCGAGGCGATAGACTGCATAATTGGAACGGGAAACGTAAGATTTTCCGCTATGCGCTCTATTCTTTCAAGAGCTCTTTTACTCGTGATTATCACCGCTCTTTCACAGTGGCTGATGAGCAATATAAATAACCGCATCGCATATCACGTTGTCAGAGATATAAGAAACGATGCGTTTATGAAAATCCAAGATTTGCCCCTCTCTTCCCTTGACAAAAAAGCAAGAGGTGACACAGTCAACAGAGTTATAAATGACGCAGAACGCTTTGCAGAGGGTCTTTTGCTTGGTTTTACACAGGTTTTCACCGGTGTTTTGACCATTGTCGGATCACTTATATTTATGCTCTTGACGAACGCAGTCATAACGGTGGCGGTTGTTTTGATTACCCCTCTTTCGATTTTTATTGCCAAATTCATCGGCTCTAAAACATTCAATATGTTTAAGCTCCGCTCGGAATGCGAGGCGGAGGCAACAGCGCACATAGACGAGGTCTATGGCAATCAGAAGCTGGTTTTGGCATTTTCACTTGAAGAGCGAGAGTCTGACGAGTTTGACAGAATCAACGAACGCTTGGAGGGAGCAACACGAAGAGCTATTTTCTTCTCCTCCCTCACCAATCCGACGACAAGATTCGTCAACAACGTCGTTTATGCGGCGGTGGCACTCTTCGGTGCTTTTGCGGTAATGTTTCCTCTTGCGAGCACTACTGTCATTACGGTGGGCGAATTTACACGAATACTGTCATATTCCAACCAATACACAAAGCCGTTCAACGAGATTTCGGGCATCATTGCTGAATTTCAGAACGCACTTGCCTCAGCTTCAAGGATATTCGAGCTTGTCGATGAGCCTGCGAGCGACAGAGACCTGCCGAATGCGACTGAAATTCAGCAAATCAACGGTGAGGTTTGCCTCTCGGACGTTTCGTTCTCTTATACCGAAGAAAGACCGTTAATAGAGGATTTCACATTTACTGCAAAGCCGGGTCAGCGTATTGCGATAGTCGGTCCTACGGGATGCGGAAAAACAACGCTTATAAATTTGCTTATGCGTTTTTACGACGTAAAGGACGGCGCTATACTTTTAGACGGTGAGAACGTTCAAAGCATCACAAAAAGAAGCCTCAGAAGAAACTACGGAATGGTACTCCAGGACACGTGGTTAAAGGAGGGGACAGTTAAGGAAAATATCGCCTTTGGAAACGAGTCGGCAACAGACGAAGAGATAATAGCCGCAGCAAAGGCCGCACACGCCCACAGCTTTATTAAGAGGCTCAAAAACGGATATCAAACTCACCTCGGCGAGGGCGGCGAGGGTCTTTCACAGGGGCAAAAGCAGCTCCTTTGCATTGCCAGAGTGATGCTCACACTGCCACCTATGCTTATACTTGACGAGGCCACAAGCTCCATAGATACGAGAACGGAAATTCGCATACAAAAGGCTTTTGCCGCAATGATGAGGGGACGGACGACCTTTGTTGTCGCACACAGACTCTCCACTGTGGTTGATGCTGATGCAATAATCGTGATGAGGGACGGACACATTGTTGAGGTGGGCCGCCACGAAGAGCTTCTTAAGAGGGGCGGTTTTTACAGCACAATTTATAACAGTCAGTTTGCAAAATAAACGTGTGGAACTGTTATCACTCAATTATAACATCTCCGTTTCCCTGCTCATAACGGATTTTTCACACAGCTTTTGATGCATCGTTTAAAAAGCAGATGAAAATTTACAAATTCATCTGCTTTTTTTCTTTTTTTCCTTGCAATTACAAGCAAAGTATGTTAAAATTTATATGAAACGGAGGGGCTTATGAAATATTTATTCGCAACAAAGCTCAGATACTTTTGGATTGTGTTGCCTATGACGGGAATGCTGTCTGCCGCTTTGATACTCAACAAATACGCCGAGGGGCTATTGAAGCTCTATCCGCTTATTGTATTTCTCTCGGGTTGTATTATATTTACGTTTGTCTATTTGTTCAGAGTTGTCGGACTCGGTTACGACGAGGTGCGGACAATCGGGCTTTTTTCTTCAAGAGAGCACGTAATGATTAACAAGGATCGAACGCTTGTTTTGACCTTGATGAAAAAAAGAAGAATAAAAATCGAGCTTTTTGGAAACGACAACATTTTGGCACAGCTCGATTGGCTCTGTGCAAACGAGGACGGAAGCATCCCCGATATAAATCTGTTCAGAACAAGAGCAATAGGCTCTAAGGGCTCTGTAATAGGCATTTTAAAATTCTACGGCGTGCCATCAAAGGACGCTGTTGCACTTGTAAATCGTGGTACGGAATACGAGGACACGCTTGTGCGTGCTCAGAGTACGTTCAACGAGTTTGGAGAAAAGCAGATCTTGATTTTCTTCAAGGAAACCTTTGACAGTGTTGATAAACAAAATTAAAATAACAGCTCTTCTTTTGCTTTTCAGTGTATTTTGAAAAAGATAAAAGAAGAGCTGTTGTTTTTATGTAATATAATTTAAAGGACGGGTGCGACTTATTTATCGCACCCGTCCCGCCCTATTTTATAGGGTAGATGGCTTAAAATTTATTTAAGCTGTTCAGCAGTTCCGCCTGCAAGTGTAATCATCTTGACTGCCTGAAGCGAGAATTTGTCTGCTATGATTACAAGACGCTTGGTCATAATTCCACGTGCAAGAACCTTAATTCTGCCCGCTTTCTTATTCACAAGACCCTTGTTCTGAAGATCGGCAATATCTACGGTTTCGCCGTCCTCATAGTTTTCGCAAATTATGTCAAGGTTGATCTCCGCCATCTTGGTGCCGGTCACAAGCGTTGTTCTTTCGATAATCTCGATTTTCTCAACTGCTTCATCATCGGTGAGCAATTCATCTGCGTGAAGTGCATCAACGTGTACCTCCTCGATGGGTGCTTCCTCGATGGGTGCCTGCTCGACAGATGCTTCCTCGATGGGTGCCTGCTCCGAATTCTCCTTTGACGCATTTACGCTGTCAATCAAGGCACCTACGTCAATCTTTTCAATGCTTGAGTTTTCATCAAGAGTAACGCCGGGAGGAAGAATTACCTTTACGAGGTCTCTTGCAACAAGAGCCTCTGTGGTCTCGTAAGGCATATGGTAATCCTCGTTTGGCATATCTCCCTGAGGAATTTCGAGCTTGCTCATCATCTCTTCAATAAGCTCGAGGACGTATTTAAGACCTCTTTCACTCTTAACCTTAAGGAGCATAGGAACCTTTTCAAACTTCGGCTTGTCGGAAGCGTCGGTGAAGTGATACTTGTTGACGTTGTATTCATTGGGATCAAGTGCAATGTATACGAGAAGTGCTCTTCCCTTAAGATTGAGCTTCGCACACTGAACTCTGCCCTTGTTGAACGACTCAAAGTTCCAGCTTGTTCTCGACTTGACACCCTTGTAGGACAGAAGCGTGTTCTTGATTACCGTGTAGTAATCCTGAATCTCGGTGTCAGCCTGAATCATTCTTGACATATAAGAGCTTCTGTAGCTTACAAGAACTACCTGACCGTTGATTATACGCTGACCTACGCCCTGGTCTTCATCGGAGACGCTTACGGGAGGTGTTGCTACCACGGGAGCTTGCTCGACGGGAGTTTCCTCAACGGGAGTTTCCTCAACGGGAGTTTCCTCGACGGGTACTTCCTCAACGGGAGCTTCCTCAACGGGTACTTCCTGGGCAGGAGCTTCCTCAACGGGAGCTTCCTCGACAGGAGTTTCCTCGACGGGTGCTTCCTCAACGGGAGTTTCCTCGACGGGTGCTTCCTCAACGGGAGCTTCCTCGACGGGAGCTTCCTCGACGGGAACTTCCTCGACAGGAGCTTCCTCAACGGGTGCTACAGCATCATCAGTCGGCGAATCCTCAGTAGGTTCAGTAGGCTCGGTAGGCTCTTCGTCATTCTTTCTCTTCTTCTTGATTATGATAATCACAATTACAATCACTATGAGTGCTGCTGCAATAACTATGATAATCCACCAAGCGAATTCATCAAATTCGTATACAACGGGATCGGTTGCGGCTGCAATACCGTATACGGAGAAGTGGCTTGCCTTAAATTCTACATATTCGTCAGTCTTTACGATAGGCTCAAGCACCTCTTCGACAACACCCTCGTCATTGACGTAGATGATTTCAAAGTCCTGATCGCCAAGAGTTACGGGAAGGTAAATTCTTACTGTAAATGTATCGTTTACCGTTCCTTTATTTCCGCTTTGGTTAATGAATTCGAAGTTGTAGGCAAGGAATACATTTGCAACCTTTCCATCGTGGAACTTGCTAAAATCAGCTCCGTTATAAGCGAAAGAAACGTCTATTGCGGAAAGCTTGAGGTTTTCGGGAACGCCCTTGTCGGGAGTGACAACCGCTATAAGGTTGCCGTATGGATCTCTATATTCAAACGTCTGATTGTTCTTTTCAATAGTGAAATCAGAGGTAAGAGTTACAGAATCCTGACCGCCAATGGTGTAGCACGAGGGATCCTTTACGGAAATCGTAGCCGTTACTGTATAAATGCCAAGGTTAATGAAGCCGTTTAAGTCGTACTCTACCTTAAGAGTTGAGGGAAGAGTGCCACTTATGAAATGATACTGAGCAAAGCCGGTATACTTAACGGTAGCGTCATCAAAGCTGATGCCGTCAATGCTTACGTTCGCCTTTTGGATAGACCAAGAGGTTGAGTAGGTGTCAAGACCTGTCGCTTCATAGTTTACAGTATCCGTGCAGGTAAGCTTTACGGTTACAAGGTAAGAGCCGGGGATAGTTGCCGAAGCTGTGCCTGACATAACCTCTATGCCAATTATGTTGTTATAGTCTGTGATATTGATGACAGGAGCAAACGTGCTGCCGTTATAGGTGTTTTCCGTACCTGTCCAACCGTTTACTACGTCCTCAAAGCTAAAGCGAAGCTTTTCTACTGTGTAATTTACGGGAGCAATATTTGCACCTATAAGCTCGGTGTATGCTGCGTGTTCTTCATCGATAGTGAACGTGATTGTTGCGGTGTATGTGCCTGCGTTTACAGGATTAACCTCGTTGCCC
>JAZOQA010000022.1:0-68706 GCA_045655765.1 Eubacteriales bacterium
CATCTTGAAGAACGACCCGTTCCAGGTTTTGGACCGCAATGGTGTAGGTCAGTTGGTTCGTGAGGCTGTATTCAAGGGCCGTGGTACTCGTCCTGAGTTGAAGTGCGGTATCTGTGGTGAGCACGGTGGTGAGCCTTCATCAGTAGAGTTCTGCCACTACGCAGGTTTGAACTATGTAAGTTGCTCTCCGTTCCGTGTGCCTATCGCACGTTTGGCAGCTGCTCAGGCTGCTGTTGAGAGTGAAAAGTAATATACTTGATACTTAACTATTTAGGCGGTAGGCTTTTCATACATAAAGGCTTACCGCCTATATTATATAATGAACGTGCGTGCATATAGCACGATAAATGTGCAGAATGAACGCAAATGTTGTACAATAGTTGGTGGGTTTTTACAACAGTGTTGTACGGGTGTTGTACAAATGGTTTTGCCGAGGTGTGAGCGAGTTACGATAATATGCGCCTCAACCCATTGGAACACGATACAGGCACTTTGGAACAGAAGATGATTAACGATAAAGAATAACAGATATGGCAACATTGAAAGCAGTAGTGAGAACGGCGAGGGCTGACGGCTTCTACCCTGTGTATATCCGGGTAACGCATCATCGTGCGTCTTCGTTCATCAAGACGGACAAAATGGTGACGAAAAAGGAACTCACCAAGAACAACGAGATTAAAGACCCATTTGTATTGCAGTATTGCAGCAAGCGTATCTTGGAGTACAATGAGCGACTTAACCAAAAGGACATCGAGCATTGGACAGCAAAGGAGATTGCGGAGTTCCTTACGAGCGGCAACGATGATATTTGCTTCTCGGAGTATGCCCGGGTGCATATCGCCCGAATGATTGACAACGGACAGGAACGTAACGCCAAGAACTACCAACTTGCGTTGCAGCACCTCGAACGCTTCTGCGGAACGAGCAAAGTGATGTTCTCACACTTCACATCGCAGTTGATGAACAGGTGGATAAAGTCTTTGGAGAATACGCACAGGGCAAAGGAGATGTACCCTATCTGTATGAGGCAGGTGTTCAAGGCAGCACAGTTGGAGTACAACGACTATGATACAGGGCTTATACGCATCAAGACTAATCCGTGGGTAAAGGTGGAGATACCTGCCGCCGACAAGGCGGAGAAACTTGCCATTACTCCCGAGGCGTGTCGTGCGTTCTTCTCGTTCCCTATTCCCGACAGTAAGATGAAGTTCCCATTGACGGAGTTCGGGCGTGACATTGCAATGATGGTGCTATGCCTTGCAGGTATAAACACAGTGGACCTGTACAACCTCCGCAAGAAAGACTACGAGAATGGCATCATTCGTTACCAACGTGCGAAGACACGCAAGAGCCGCACGGATGGTGCATATATGGAAATGCGTGTTCCGGCAATCATACAGCCCCTGTTCGACAAGTACATCGACACAACGGACGATGAACACCTGTTCAACTTCTACCAACGTATGGGAACATCGGACAGCTTCAATGCGAATGCCAATAGCGGCATCAAGCAGATATGCAAGGCTATGGAACTGCCGAAAGAGGATTATTACTCTATCTACACATTCCGTCACACGTGGGGCACGGTGGCACAGAATGATGTGCGTGCTTCAATCGCTGACGTGGCTTTTGCTATGAACCATAGCAGTGGGCACACGGTTACACGTGGATACATAAAGATAGACTACTCCCCTGCTTGGGAACTCAACGACAAAGTGATTGACTTTATATTCTTCAGTGGCAAGACATCGACCAGAGAGCAGAAACAGGAAGAAACGCATTTCCGACTGTCATATCGCTTTATGGTAAACGCTGCTGCATATCACAATGGGCAGAACGTGGCAGAACTCACGGACGTGGGCTTCAACAACGTGGACGAGGTTATTGCCCGGCTCGCAACAATGTTGCCCGAGGATATTCCCGACCGCTCAATCGTGATGTTCAAAATCGTCAATCTCGACAAAAACCAAACTGTGGTGTATCAACGACAGAAAGGCAAAGGGTTTTGACCTTTTTCGTGAAGCCACGAAAATGATAGCCTGCAAGGAGTTTTCTCTTTGTGGGCTTTCTCTTTTCTTTTGACGCAACTTTTCTTTTCTCTCTCCCTTACATAAAAATCTCAAAAAAATCTCTTTTGCCCTTATATAGTAGATGTAGTAGTAGATAATATATTTACTATATATACTATACTTTCCTTTCCTTTGTTGCATTTTTACGGAGTTTATCCGAAGAAATAACCTATAACTGTACATTTATTGCCATTATTGTACAATTATGCCCTATTTCTTCCGAAGTTATTGCTATAAATGTACAAGAATAAAGGTGTTGAGGTGGCGTAATTGTGCGCCTAAATATGTGCTTAAAACATAGGTTTACGAGGTGTGTTTGACAGCGTTTGTGCAGGAATTGACGCTATTTGTACATTTCTGTACATTTATTACCCATAATTGTACATTTATCCGCATTTCTTCCGAAGAAATAACAATAATTGTACAAGAATAGCGGTGTTCATTGCTGACACCGCTACAAACAAACTGTATTTTAACTAACCCCTTTGAGGTGCTGACCTCCGCTTCTAAAGTAGATGAGTTTAGATAAATCATTCCTCATCATCAGAGAGTTCTGCCAATTTGTCCTCGATAGTCTTTTTGTTCTCTACTGTCATATCGAGGGTTGTAGTCTGTAATTTTGGCGAAACGTATGCGGCGAACTTCTCCATTGCCGCAACTCTATCCTTTGGCTCCAACTCGGCAATATCATTCGCAAAGGTTTCGGACGTGAAATAGTCGTCGAGCATCTTTGCGATTGCCCCACGTACTGCCGCAGATGCCTTGTTGGGCGTTCCTGCTTGTCTTCCTCCTGTTTTCTTTCCCTTTGCCATTCAACTGTAAAAAGATAAAACGATGGCTCAAAGGTATGTGATTAGTTTTGCATCAAAAGTATAACTTTTAACAATTCATTCATACGTATGGGACTTATTGGAAGCATTGTCGGCGGAGCACTAAGCGCAGGAGGTGCTATCTTCGGTGGTATCTCCGCATCGAAGGCAATGAAAAGAGCAAAAAAGAATGTTGAGGCTCAACGGAAGAAAAACCAAGATTGGTACGACCAAAGGTACAATGAGGACGCTACTCAACGTGCCGATGCCCAACGCATTCTGACACAAACCGAAGAGAGTATCAAACAACGCAACCGTGCGGCAGCAGGTTCGGCGGCAGTGATGGGTGGAACTGATGAGAGTGTGGCGGCAGCGAAAGCAGCCAACAATGAGGCTCTTGCTGATGCAACATCGCAGATTGCGGCTAATGCTGAGGCTCGCAAAGACAACATTGAGGCAACCTATCTGCAAAACGATAATGCCTTTGTAGAGCAGCTTAACAATATCGAGTTGGGCAAGGCGCAGGCAGTCAGCCAAGCAGTACAGGGCGTGGCAAATGCAGGTGCAAGTATCGCAGGTGCGTTCTAAATCAATTTTCTTATGGCAACATTAGATGAAATTTTAGGCGGTAGTCCTCCCAATGGTGGAGGAGACGCACCGAAAGGCTCACAGGAGTGGGCAGAACAAAATTCGGGAGACAACGCAGGAGGAAGCGGCGGCAGCACACCACCGAAAGGCTCACAGGAGTGGGCAGAACAAAATTCGGGAGAGAATGCGCCTGTTTCATCTCCTGCAACCATCAAGCCAAAAGAACAGCCCAAGCCCACAGCAGGTGGCGGAGGTGCCTCGGGTGGCGGTGGTGGCGGTTATGAGGAACTGTTCAAGAAACTCAATCCATACACCCCACCTACGGCGGAGGAACTTGAAAAGGAAAGAAAGAGAGAGAAACGAGCGCAGATAATCGCCGCCATTGGTGACGGTATAACAGCCCTCTCAAACCTTTTCTTCACTACACAGTATGCGCCGAATATGTATGACGGCAAGAACACTATTTCGCAAGCCAACAAGGTGCGCTATGACAAGTTGATTAAAGACCGTGAGGAAAAGAACACAGCCTATTTCAACGGACTGATGCGTGCAAGACAGGCTGATGACGAAAATGCACATCGTGAACGCAGTTGGCAACGACAGCTCGGACTCGACCAAGAAGCACGAGACCGATACAACGAAAGCATTACCCACCGCAACGAGCGTGAGCAGATTGCTGATGACCGCTACAACAGCGAACAGGCGTACAGACGTGGACGTGATGAGGAAGCAGACAGACGTTGGCAGGCGAACTTTGACGAGGACAAACGCCGTTCTGACCGCTCATACAACTTCCAAGTTCGTCAGCATAATGACAATGTTGCTGTTCGCCGTGAGCAGGCAAGAGCAACGGCAGCACGTGGCGTTCGTGGTAAGCAACTTGGCTTTGCTGATGGCAACGGCAATCAAGTGAGCATTTATGAAAACGTATGGAAAGGCTCAATGCAACAGGTCTATGATGCAATGCTGTCAGACCTCGCACCTGCTGATGAGGCTGAACGCAAGCGTTGGGAGCGTCAAATGAAGAAACTTGACACTCCGCAGAAGAAAGAGGACTATGTTAAGCAGAATTGGCACAAATCGCCAAAAGCCTCTCAAATTATGCTCACTCTCTCTGGTATCGACCCTGCCACTATGGCAAGTGAACTCAATGATGATGTCGAGGACTACACTCCCGGCGGTGGCGATGACGAAGTGATTGATTATACACCCGGTAACAAATAAAAACTATGCCTATATTTGAGTACAACGGAAAGAAGTACAATGTGAAAGACGAACACATTGACAGCTTTATGAATGATTTCCCCGATGCTTCAACCATTATGGAGCGTGAGGGGAAAAAGTATCGTGTTAGGTCGGCTGATTACAGGACGTTTATGTCGGAGCAACAGGGCAACGAGCCTCAACAGCCCGAACAGCCTGCGGCAGCACCTACTGTTCCCGAAGTGGAAACACCTGCAACTCCGACAGGCGAAACACCGCTCACAGAACAGGATAAAATACGTTTCAGTGCAGGTATCGAGCAGATGAAACGCCGTACACAGCAGTCTATGGACGATTTCAACGAACGTATGGCAACAATGCGTGAGTACCACGACAACGCTCCTTTGGGCGGTGGACAGACTGCCGAGGGACGTATGATGTTCAACCCACAGAGCGGTAAGTTCGAGAAAACCTATATCACCCCTCTTGGCAACAGATACACAAGCAAGGGACTTGCCGATATGGAAAGTTTCAGATACCGACAGGCGGCTGATATGTCCGTCAGTGGGCAGTTGCGTCGTGCAAGACTGAAACTTGCAGAATTGCAGGCACAGCGTAACGAAAGAGCCAATGAGGTACACGATGAGGCAACGGAATTCAACAACACCAAACTGACCCCTCTTGGCAGATTGCTTGTTGGTGGAGATATTTACGTTGCACAACAGCAGAGCGACCCCGAAAAGAATGCTTTGAATGTCGCTATCCGTCAGACAGAGGAACTCATCAAAGACCTTGAAGAGCAGCAAGACCGTGAACAGGGTAAAGATGTGGGCTTTTGGCGTGGTTTCGGTCGTATTGTAGGCGATTTCAGAACGTGGGACTTCGGTATGAGCGATTTGAGCGATGCAATGACAATGATGCACGCTGACCAACTCACAGATGAGAATGCCACCGAGGGCGAACGTGCTGCCTACAACGAAATGATGGGCGCAATCTACAACAAGGAGCAGGCAGAACAGGCGTATGGTGGCAATGCAAGTTTTTGGAACAGAGCAGGTGTAATGACAGGCTATATGCCGTCCTTTATGCTTGACTTCGTTATTACAGGTGGTGGTTTTGAGGGTATCAGCCTACTTTCAAAGGGTGGTACAAGAGCCGCCACAAAGGTAATTGGTAGCGAGGTCGTTGAGGAAATGGCAGAACAGGGCTTCAAGACCTATGTACGAAACAACGGCATCAAAGGTTTCGGACAGTATGCAGGTAATTGGACCATCAAAGCATTGGGTACTATGGGTGATGACTTGCTCATTCGTGCGCCTCTTATGACCAATACTGTTCAGTTCGGCAAGACAACCTCCGACATCATTGACAGAAAGTTGGGTGATGTTGTCGTAAATGAGGACGGAACATACGATTTCAGCAACGATAAGACTTGGGGCAGTGCCATTTGGCAAGGCGAAGCCAATGCTATTATCGAGAACTATTCAGAAATGTTCGGTGCTCACCTCGACCCGGTTGTTACCCTCGGCAATATGAGCAAACTTGCTAATGTGGTAGGTGCTAAACGTCTCGGTGCTGTGCTTTCAAAGGCTGATGCAGGTGCTTTGAGTGGCATTATGGGACAGACACACCAACTGTTCAACAAAATGGGTGTAAGCGACTATTTTGGCGAGGTTACGGAGGAATACTACGGTCAGATGTGGCGCACAATGCTCAATCTTGACGATGCCTATCAGCAAAACCCGGACGGAACACGCACCAATCTACTTGCAACAGGAAAATTCCACGGCGACATTTGGGGCGGTATGGCTCTTTCTATGGGCTTGATGGGTGCAGGCAAGCATACCATTTCGGCTACGCAATATACCTCAATGAAGCATAGCGTAAACAAGGCTGATGCACACGCAACAGAATTACTTGGCAAAGAGGTATGGGAGCCGTTGAGAACAACGCTTGACCTTACCACTAACGATGATATGGGCGCAATGGCAGAGGCTATTGTTAATGACCAAAACTTCACCGATGAGGAAAGAGCAGCCGTTCTTACCTATATGGAGCGTTCTATGATGATGAGAGGTTACAACCTCGGCACACTTGCACAAAGACGTGGTGCAGCACAGGATGAAGACATACAGGCTCTTGATGAAAGTTATATGGACGGCTACGGCATTGAAACATCGCAGGAGATGAACGATGCCAAGAATATGCTTGACTACCAACGTCAGCGTGTTTCTGCCATTGTGGACGAGGATTTGCTTGCCTTTATGGATAGCAACCCAATGAACGCATTGGAAGAGGTGCGCAGTAATGGGGTTTGGAACGATGAAGCACGTGCTACCATCCTTGACTACCTCAACGCAAAGCAGGTGTATGACGGTATGATACAGCGTGTGCGTGATGATATTGACGGACGTATCGACCAGAGCAACGCAATGGTAAATGCCCGTACCAACCGCACAACAGGTATGATACAGGGTGCTACAATGAAAGTTGATGACCGCCGTGTGTATGTTATCAACGGAAACCTTGTGCAGTATGCAGACGGTAGCGGTATTGACATCGAGGCTTCGGACAACAGTATCATTGTTCGTGATGCAGAGACAGGCGCACTTGAACAGGTGTCGCCCGATGCTATATTGAACATTGATGAGGCGTTAGACCCCATAACTGAAATGCAGACTGCCGCAGATGCTATCCGTCAGCAGTACGCACAAGAGGCAGCCAACAGGATTGATGGTGTTGTTACATTCAATCCGGGCGACACATACACCATTACAGGCGATGATGCACAGATACAGGTGCAGATTGTAGCCAATGATGAGGGTATTGTGGATAATGGGGACGGCACTGTAAATGTGTCGGACGGTACAAACGTGTTCCCCTTGGCCAAGGAGACCATACAGCAACAGGCAGAGGCGGCACAGTTGGCACGTGTGGCGCAGTTCGAGCAACAGAGAGCTGCCGAGAATGCAGCCTATCAGCAGGCTGTTGAGGAAGAGAGCAGACCGCAGTATGCCCTCAACGACCTTGTTTCCCTCCGTGATGAGAACGGTAATGCTGTTCGTGGTAACATTACTACCGATGCAGATGCAGACGGCAGATATGAGGTTTATACCGAAGCACCTATCAATGGCAAACGTGTAAACCTGTTCACTCGTGATGAACTCGACAGTATGCTGATGGAGCATAACGGAGTGGTATTTGAACAGCCTGCCGACAATGAGGGTAACAATGGTGGCGAAAATATTCCTGAAAGTGGCAACAATGCCCCTCAAAATATTCCTGCAATGCAGAGAATACCAAAGGATATGCAGGGCAATCCCCTTTATGAGCAAACCGACAGCGATACCGCTTGGGACGCTATCGTTGAGCAGACAGAGGGCGATGAGGCTATGGCGCAGACCGTAGCCGATGGAATGGTTGCCGACAAAGAGGCAGCTTTGAAGAAATTGGAGAAAGCCAAGTCGAAAGGTGGTGCTACCATTGCCGAGAAGATTGCAGCCGAGAAAGAACGCAAGGCGGCGATTGATGCGGCACAGCAGGAAGTGAACATTTGGAAGAAGATTGCCGGAACTGCTAACCGCAGAAAGATGGATGCAGAAGCAGAACGTAGGCGAATTGCTGATGAAGCCGCAGCACTCCGCAAGGCAGAGGAAGAGAAGTTGCGTGCTGAACGTGAGGAAGCAGAACGCATCGAGCGTGAAGCCCTCAACGGTGTTCCCGATATGGTGGACGATACTCCACAGGATGCACGAGCAAGAGGTTACAGACGTGTCAGTGGTCATAAGATTGACCGCCAAGAGCCTTTACAGGCATTGCAGGGTAAGGAGATTGCCGTTAAGTTCAGCGACAGCACCTTGCCGACAGGTCGTGTTGCCGTGATTGAGGCAGAGCAGTTGCAGCCGAGCCACGTTCAAGGCGTTCGCAACCCTCTCCACTTCATTGATGAGGCACAGCCAAAGGAGCGCAACGATGAAGCGAGCGTATTGTCTGCACAAAAGATAGCAGGTAATATTCGCCCCGAGGAGATTACATCTTCCGTTACTGCCTATACAGGTGCGCCAACCGTGAATGCACGAGGCGAAGCCATACAGGGCAACAACCGAAGCGATGCACTCCGTTTGATGTGGGAAAGCCACGAAGACCAGGCAGCGCAGTACAAGCAGTATCTGATTGACCACGCAGAGGAATTTGGCTTGAATGCCGATGATGTTGCGGCTATGGAACGTCCTGTCCTTGTGAATATGCTTGACGTGGACGATGCAGAGGCTATCACTCTTGGTCAGTTCGTGGCACAGGACACCGAAAGCGGAGGAACAGAGCGTATCAAGCCGAAGAATGCTTTGCAGAAAATGGGTAACGATATGCGTTCATTCGCCAACCTGTTGTTGAAGTCCAACGATGAGGATACATCATTTGCAGGGCTTGTGGATAACAACGGTGTTGAGGTGTTGAAGTGGATGAGCCAAAGAGGTTACATCACTCCTACACAGTACAAGAGTGCTTTTGATAGCAAGGGCAACCTTACTGCCGAGGCAAAGAACGATTTGCGAGGTATTATGTATCAGAGCATCTTCAAGGGCGGCAGCACCCGACTTGAAGAAATGTTCAACGCTATGCCTGCAAAGGCTCAAAAGGCTATCCTTGCAACGGCATTCCGTGATTATGACAGCCCTAATGCAGACCGTATGATTGAGGAGATACAGAACTCAATCCGTGCGTTCTATGCCCTATCGCAAAGCGAGGACTTTGTAAACGCCAAGACGTTCAAGGATGCACGTTTGGCAGTAGAGGGTTGGAAAATTCAGTACCAAATTGATGATGTAACAGGCGAAAGTTACCTACCTGCCGAGAATTTCAGTAACTTTGCACTGCTTTTGGCAACGATGTATAAGGGCGAGAACCAAAGCGTCATTCAAGGTACATTCAACAAACTTTACGACCTTATTCAAGGTACACAAGAACCAAACCTGTTTGAGCAGCCGGACAACACGCCTCGTTCGCTTGCACAGGCTATTTACGAAACATTAAACATTACCTACGATGGACAACAGCGAAGCAATGTATTGGTTGGCGATAGTTCAGCAAGCCAACGAGGGCAGCAAGGAAGCACAGGAGATGCTGCAACAGGAGAACGAGTTGAGAACGGAGAGCGGACAGCCGACAGTGCAGGAAGCATTGAAGCAGAAAGCACAACAGGCGGCGAAACCGTACATCAACCCCAACCCGAACGAAAAGGACTTGAACAAACTTCTGATGTCGGACGGAAAGGAGACAGCACAGGAGTGGCTGATGACGCAACCCAAGAAGTATTGGGAGCGAGCAACCGAGGCGATATACGAGTGCTTGAAGAGGGGTTGGACACTTCATACAGCGCATATTCAGATGATAGCGAGAGAACTCGACGCACAGCGGAATCCGAAAGGCTGGTAAGCCTTGCCAAGCAGCACGGCTTATTCATCCCTGCCGAGGTTATCAAGACTTTGACAGGTAAGGTAGCAAAGCGCACAGGCGAGAGTGTTGTTTACATCGACACAGCAGCAGGCAAGGTAACAAAGGTCAAAGACCCATACGCCAAGGCTGCAATGAAAAGCGGTGTTCAGCCCGAAGATGCCGCCTTTGAACACCTTGTGCATAATCTCCTGTTCCCCGAAACCGCCTACACATTGGAGGGTATCAGCGAGGAAATGGGCGATGTACGCATTGTTCTATCGCAGGACTTCATTCAAAACTACGACCAACCTACAAAGGAACAGATTGCGGAAGCACTTGCCGCACGTGGATTGTTCCCGGAAGATAACTACTCTTTCGGTAATGAACTTGTGTCTGTAACCGATGTAGAGGGCGATAACGTGTTGTTGGGTGAAGATGGTACGGTGTACTTCATTGACCCTATTATCCGTTTCAAAAAGCCGTTGAGAGAGATTTTAGCGGCTCTTGGTGGTGCTGAACAGAAAGCACCTACCATTGGCGAGCAGATACAGGCAGCAGAGGCAGAGGTAAACACCAACCCTACCGAAGCACAGAAAGAGGCAGGCAACTACAAAAAAGGACACGTTCAGATTGGCACATTCAACGTAACCATTGAACAGCCGAAAGGCTCTGTGCGCAGTGGCGTAGATAAGGGCGGCAAGAAATGGGAGGTTGAAATGCAGAACACCTACGGCTACATTCGTGGCACTGAGGGTGTGGACGGCGACCATATAGATGTGTTCCTGTCTGATGATATTGACGGTTGGGACGGACACAAAGTGTTCGTAGTGGACCAACGTAATGCTGACGGCAGTTTCGATGAGCATAAGGTTATGCTTGGCTTCAATGACATCAACGATGCCGAGGCAGCCTATATGAGCAACTATGAAGAGGGTTGGCAGGGACTTGGAGCCATTACAGGCGTTTCCATTGAGGAGTTCGAGAAGTGGATAGCCTCATCACATCGCAAAACCAAAGCATTTGCGGAGTACAAGAGTGTCAAGACCACCGAGGGACAGAGTGCATCGACAGACAAGGATTTGCGCCGCAAACTCGCAGACTTCAATGTTGGCGATGTTGTGCGTGATTACTACAATCAGAAGTTGTACCGCATCAAAAAACACTCAACCAACGGTGTTTCTACCATTGCAGAACTCGATGCAGAGGGTAACGAGGTGGGTACTACCACAATGAACGCTCACAACAATAGTCGTTACAGCCTTGCCGAAGCACCTGTAAAGGCTGAAACAACCTCAACAGATGCTCCGTATAGCATTGCTCCTGCAAAGTACACCACCAAGAAAGGCAAGGTGCTTGATATGCACCTCGTGAAGTTTGCAGGCACTCTGACAAAAGAACAGCAGAGAGCAGCCAAAGAACTTGCCAAAGCCGACAAGGGTTGGTATGACCGTGAGCAGGGCGGATTTATGATGCGTAGCGAGGAAAGTGCAAAGCAGTTGGCGGACACCATTCTGAACAATGACGATGCCGTGAGCGATGCACAGCCTGTATCACTCGCTGACACTCGCAAGGTTGTGAAGCCTCAACAGGTAAATGTGGAGAGCCTTATCGGTGAACTCAACGAAAAGGGTGAAGCCAAGTTGAGCGACCACGCAGAGCAACCTACCAATCCGAGCGGCAACCGTCTTGTTACTGATGAGCGTTACGCAGAACTCCGTGAGCGTATGCGTAAGAAGTTGGGCGGTCAGATGAACATTGGCATTGACCCCGAAATTCTTGCCATTGGTACTGAAATGGCTGTCTATCATTTAGAGAAAGGCGCACGCAAGTTTACCGAGTATGCAAAGGCTATGATTGCAGACTTGGGCGATGCTATACGTCCATACCTCAAAGCGTTCTACAATGGCGCACGAAACCTGCCAGAAGTAGAAAGCAGCGAGATAGCAGACGATATGACCCCTTATGATGAGGTACAGCAGTTCAATGTTGCCACATTCGACAAGGAGCATAGCGACCCATTCACAACGGCTGAAATTGTTGTCGCTGAACAGGCACATCAAGAGGAAGCCGAGCAAGCAAAACAGGAAATTATCAACCAACGTAACACCGAAAGGAGAAATGAAGATGAACAAACGTCAGCAAGTACAGAGGCTATTGCAAGCCAAGCAGAGACTGTTGCAGATAAGGCAGAAAGCGACATCGAAACAGCGACAACAGAAGAACAACTGAATGATGTTGTAGCCACCATTGACAAACAGATTGAGGAGGTAAACAAGCAACTTGCCCTATTGGGCTACTATGAAGCGGATATTGACGATAGTCAGTTCCACGAAAGTTACGGCTATATGCGTAGTGCAGAGAAGAAAGCCGTAAAAGATGCTGATACCCTCGCTAAACGTATTGTCAAGGACTTGGGTATTGACCCTGCTTCCATTGTTGATAAGAAAGGCAAGAAACGCAAGGTTATCGCACAGGCGAACATCGCCCCGGCAGGAGGAAACGTGTATATACATCTACCTCTTACAGAAGATAGAGAACTGTATATAAGTGTTGATTTGGAGCCGGACTATAAAGGTGGCAACAGAGACAATCTGTTTATTGACCATATAATGTTGCGTATAGAGAACCCAACAGGGCAAGGATACCGTTATGTGGGTCGCAATGTATGGGTACAGTCTGATGCAACCTATACCGATGTGCTTGATGAGATACGTGCCGAGATTATTCAGCACGTACCCGAATTTGATTTACCTACAAGGCAGTCTGTTAGCGAGACAGAACAAAAGCAGCCAAAAGCGAAGAAGTCCAAGAAAAAAGCAGTAAATTTGCAGCAGTCAGGCGAGTTGGGATTGTTTGACAGCTTATTTGATAACGAAACAAACAACGAAGATGGATTACAGAGAAATGATGCAACACGCTCCGAAGGAGTGTCAGCCAACGGTAATCGACACGAACAAGGATTATCAAGAGGCTCTGAAACAGGTAGCGAAAGCGAACAACAAGGCAGTCGAAGAACTGACAACGGAAGAGAAACAACAGGCGATGCAGTCGATAGGACTGTGCGACCTCGACTTTCAGACACCGTAACCGAGCCGAAGAATACCCGGAACAACCATTCAGAGCGAGGCAAAGACCACGCCCCTACTTCGGTAGATGCACGTATAGAAGCCAACATCAAGGCTATTGAGTTGGCAAAGCAGTTGCTTGAGAGTGGCGAACAGGCTACAGAAAAGCAGATGCAGACACTCCGTAAGTTCAGCGGTTGGGGCGGACTCGGAAAGGCTTTCAGCGAGGGAACATATTATGCTCCCAACCTTATTGCAAAGCGACTTCGTGAGTTGCTTGGCGAAGCTGCATACCAAGAGGCGGTGATGAGTGCCAATAGTGCTTATTACACCCCTGCATACGTTGTTGATACCCTTTGGGACATTGCAGAACAAATGGGTTTCAAGGGCGGCAACATTCTTGAAGGTTCGGCAGGTATCGGTAACATCTTGGGACAGATGCCTACCCATATCAGCGAGCGTAGCAACATTCACGCCATTGAGATTGACGGCACATCGGGCGGCATTCTCTCTCTTCTATATCCCGATGCAAAGGTGGAGATACAGGGCTTCGAGGAAACTCGTATCGCCAATGGTAGCGTGGACTTGGCTATTACCAATGTTCCGTTTGTTACAGGACTTCGTGTGAACGACACCACAGGCGATAAAGACCTATCCAAGAAATTCCACAACATACACGACTTCTGCATAGCAAAGAATGTGCGCAAACTGCGTGAGGGCGGTTTGGGCATCTTCATCACGTCCAATGGTACGCTTGATAACAGTAAGAAACTACGTGATTGGATTGTGAATGAGGGCGGCGCAGACTTTGTGGGTGCTTTCCGTATGCACAACAAGACTTTCGGCGGCACAGGCGTAACCTCTGACATCATTGTTATCCGCAAGCGTGTGAATGGCAAGAAGTCAGCCAATGCCATTGACGTAAGCACCGTTACAGGCGAGCGTATGGCTGAGTACGATACAGGCGAAACACGCAAGGTAAAGGGACAGATTGTTCCTGTCGTGAAGCAGCTTTCAATGGACTACAATCAGTATTTCGTTGAGCACCCCGAGAATATGGCAGGTGAAATGCACTTTGCCTTTGAGAAAGGCGACACGTTCCGTCCGACAAGTAAAGGCTTGTATCCTAAACAGGATAAGAAGCAGGAACAGATGTTGGCAGAGTTCGTGCAGTCGTTCACTGCTGAGGAGTTTGGCGAAAAGGCTACTGATGAGATTGAAGTTATTGATGCAATGCCAGGCAAGAAGATTGGCGAGGTGTTTGTCAGTGATGGAAAGTTATACATCAATGCCATCGGTGCTGCTCAACCTCTTGAAGTCAATGCCAACAAGGTAAAGGGACACACAAAGGTTGAGTGCTTTGAGGCGTACAGCGCAATCAAGGAAGCCCTTGCCGCTGTTCTCGAATACCAAATCACCCACGAGGATGACAAGGGATTGAAGCCTCTGCTTGCTAAACTCAACAAGGCTTATGATGACTTTGTATCGACCTATGGACATTTCAACAAGAATACTGCTATTGCGTTCCTCCGCAACGATGTGGACTATGCAAATGTGTTCGCTCTTGAAAAGTTTGAGGAGTCAGCCGATGCAAAGGGTAACAAGGTGCAGAAGTTCGGCAAGACCGATGTATTCAGCAAGCGTGTTATTGAAAAGGAGGCGGAGCCAATGCCTACCAATGTCAAGGACGGTATTGTAGCAAGTATCTTCAAGTTTGGTCGTGTAGATATTCCATACATCGCAGAACAGCTCGGAAAGAGTGAAGCCGAAGTAAAGGCAGAAATCATCGAGAGCGGTTACGGCTTTGAAGACCCTGCCACAAGACAGGTGGAAGTGTCGTATCAGTATTTGAGTGGCAATGTGCGTGAGAAACTCCGTCAAGCACAGGAGAACAACGAGAACGGCGAATTTGACCGCAACATCAAGGCATTGCAGGAAGTTATGCCAATGACAATCCCTGCCCACTTGATAGACTTTACTCTGGGTAGTTCTTGGATAGAGCCTAAATTGTACGAGGAGTATGTGAAAGAACGTACCGATGTAGGTGTGCAATTTACTGCCGTAGGCGGTACTTGGTTTATGAACGAGCCATATTACACAGCCTATGAGAAAAACCGTGCTATGGGTGTAACGAGTGAAATGCTTGGACGTACCGTAATGGGACACACTCTCATTGAGGCGGCTATCCAAAACAAGAGCATCACCGTTTCCACCGTTAAAAAGAATTGGGACGGCTCTACTGAAACCATTACCGACAAGGAGGCTACACAGGCTTGTAGTGCGAAGATTGACGAGATACGTCAGGACTTCAAGGAATGGGCAAGACAGAAGATGCAGAGCGATGCGGAAATGTCGGAACGTATGGAGCGTGTGTATAATGACACATTCAACAACTATGTGCCGATGAGTATTCCCGATGAGTTTGTCCCCGAATACTTCGGTGGTGCATCGCACAAGTTCAAGATGCGTTCACACCAAGGCAGAGCGATTGTAAGAGGTACTATGCAACCGCTGTTGCTTGCTCACGAGGTAGGTACAGGTAAAACCTTTACTCTTATCTCTACTGCAATGGAGATGCGCCGTTTGGGTACTGCACGCAAACCTATGATAGTCGTTCAGAACGCAACCGTAGGACAGTTCGTAGCGAGTGCAAAGGAACTCTACCCCAACGCCAAGATACTGACACTTGAAGAGGCAGACCGCATTGCAGACGGCAGAAAGAACTTCTATGCCAAAATCAAGTACAACGATTGGGATATGATTGTTGTGCCACAATCAACCTTTGAGTTTATTCCCGACAGCGAGGAAAGGCAAATGGCATTTGTGCAGGAGAAGATTGAAGAAAAGATGCTTGTCCTTGAACAGATGAAAGAAGCCGACCCCGATGGCAAGAGTATGATTACCCGACAGGCTGAACGTGAAATCGCCTTGTTGGAGGAAGAACTTGCAGGATTGAGCGGTGAGACAGGCAAGAAACGCACTGCCAACGATGAAAAGAAACGTGCCGTTGCTTTGCAGAATGCAGAGGTAAAGGCAATGGAAATGCTCGACCGCAGAACTGATGATGTTGAGAACTTCGATGATATGGGTATTGATGCCCTGCTCATAGATGAGGCTCACGAATACAAACACCTTGGATTTGCCACCGCTATGCAGCGTGGTGTTAAGGGTGTGGACCCGTCATACAGCAAGAAGTCGCAGGGCGTATTCTTGAAGACACAGGCAGTGTTGGAGAAGAACAACGGACGAAACGTAATCTTCGCCACAGGTACACCAATCAGCAACACAGCAGCCGAGATATGGACGTTTATGCGTTACCTTATGCCTGCTGACACTATGAAAGAGTACGGCATCTACTACTTTGACGACTTTGTGCGCAACTTCGGTAACATTCAACAGATGTTGGAATTTACCACAAGTGGCAAGTTCAAGGAGAACAACCGCTTTGCCGGGTATGTCAATCTGCCCGAGTTGGTACGTATATGGTCGGGCGTATCAGATACCGTCCTTACCAAAGAGGCAGGAGGCGTGAGCGACAAAATCCCCGATATGGAGGGAGGAAAGGCGCAAGACCTCTATTTGCCACAGACACGTGCTTTGCGTAGCATTATGAAGTATGTCAAGGCTGAACTTGAAAGGTATGACAAGATGAGCGGTAAGGAGAAGAAAGAGAACAGCCATATACCACTCACTATGTACGGCATTGCCAAAGCAGCAGCCGTTGATGCCCGATTGGTGCAGTCGGATGCAGAGGACGATGCACAGAGCAAGACCAACGAGGCAGTAAGACAGACCTTGCGTTCGCTCAAAGAGAGTGCAGACTATAAGGGTACTGTTGCCATCTTCGCCGACAACTACCAAAACAAAGAGAGCGGTTTCAACTTGTATGAGGACATTCGTACCAAACTTATTGCAGAGGGTGTTCCTGCCGATGAGATTGTAGTAATCAAGTCGGGAATGACAGTCAAGAAGAAACTCGAAATCTTTGAAAAGGTAAATCGTGGCGAGGTGCGTGTTATCCTCGGTTCTACTTTTACCCTCGGTACAGGTGTGAACATACAGGAGAGATTGTACACATTGATACATCTTGACGCTCCTAACCGCCCTATGGACTACACCCAGCGTAACGGACGTATCTTGCGACAAGGAAACTTGCACAAGGCAATGGGTAAACCTGTACGTGTGTTGCGTTTCGGTGTTGAGGACAGTTTGGACGTTACCGCATATCAGCGACTGAAAACAAAGGGTGCAATTGCCGACAGCATTATGAACGGCAAGCAGATGATGGCAAACAGTATGACCAACCGTGTGCTTGAAGAGGAAGAAGATGTATTCGGTGATACCGTTGCTCAACTCTCGGGCAGTGAGTATGCAATGTTGAAGAACAATGCTGAAAAGAATGTCCGCAAGTATGCAAGCCGTAAGAAGCAGTGGGAGGCAGACCAAACCTATATCCACAATGCGAAACCAAGAGTAAAAGCCTTTATCAAGGATGCAGAAAAGCGTATCGAAGATAATAGCCGATACTTGGAGGCTGTACGTGCATCGTTCCCCGATGGCAAGTTCAAGGAGATTGTTATCGGCAAACATCGCTTCGCTACCATTGAAGCAATGGAAGATTTCTTCAAGGAACACAACAAGAGTTTGCTTGCAGAAATGAAGCAGATGAAAGACGGCGATATTGCAGGCGAGCAGAAACGACAACTGACCATACAGATAGGTGATTTCTCGTTTGTCGTAACTACCAAACTGACAAGACAGGCGGTAAGAGACGGAGCAACCCTGTTCAATGATGTAGAAAGAAAAATGACCTACTCTTGTGCCGAACTTGGTATCGAGGACATTCCTGTACGTCAAAATCTTCTCCGCAATGCCATTGAGGATATTACCAATAATGTCATTACAGGCAGAGACTTTGCCGAGCGTGTGGAAATTGCCGAGCGTGTCAAGAAGCACAACGAGACAGAATTGGAACAACTCTTATCAAGAGAGGGCAAGCCGTTTGAGTATGAGGCTGAATTGGAACAGGCGCAAACTCAATATGAGGAGTTCTCGGAACTGATGAAGAAAGAGTTGGCAGAAAAGGAAGCCAAGTATGCGGAAATGGACGCTACTGTAGAAGCTGCCAACGACCTTGCAACAGCAGAGGAAGCAGACGAACTCGAACGTGAGGGTGACGGTGCATATACGGATGATGAGGTCTCTTTTGAGAACGACCCTATTTCAAAGGTACTTGGAAAACCGAGATTTACCCGTAAGCAGCGCAGAGAGTTTGCAGAGCGTGAACGTCAGAGAATGGTTGCTCGTGTGGAAAATCTTGCAAAGAAACTCAATCTTGACAATGTTGAGATTGTGACTGATGCAAGTACATTGGAGGGCAAGAAACAGCGTGCAAAGGGTTTCTACACAAAGAGTACAGGCAAGATAACTATTGTTATCCCTAACCATTCAAGCACGTTTGATGTTGAACAGACATTACTCCACGAGGCAGTTGCCCATTATGGATTACGTCAGTTGTTCGGAGAGCATTTTGATACGTTCCTCGATAATGTATTCAATAATGCAGATGAGGCTATCCGTCAGCGCATCGTTGCACTTGCGGCAAAGAACGGTTGGGACTTCCACAAGGCGACCGAGGAATATCTTGCTATGCTTGCAGAGAACACCGAATTTGAGAACACCAATGCAAGTTGGTGGAGACAGATTAAGGATTTCTTCTTGAATATGCTTCACAAGATAGGTTTTGAGGATTTCAGAGGAGTTACTCTGACTGATAACGAACTCCGCTATATACTGTGGCGCAGTTACGAAAACCTTGCGGAGCCGGGCAAATACCGTAGCATCTTGGGCGAAGCTGCTGATGTGGCAAAACAGTACGAGTTGGGTGTTGGTAACTATGCGGTTACCAATCCCAATACTCCGCACGCTGCCGAGAGCGATGATGAACTCTATCGTGATGGAGACCCCGAAATTCACGAAAGAGAGTTGGCACGAGACCGTTATGAAAGACGTGTAAAGACAGGTATGTTCCAATCACAGGAGGCATTGCAGGATAGTATGCTCGGACTGAAAGAAGCAATGCAGGCTATCCTTGGCCAAGGAACAAACATTGAAGATGTGGACGGCTTCGAGAATGCTTACTTGGGCGAAAACCGTCTGTCAAGTGTGAACAAAGCCGAAGCAGATGCTTTCGCACAGACATTGTTCAAGCCAATGCTTGATGAGGTTGCCAAACTTGCCCGAAACGAGGCTGAACGTGAGGAACTGACCGACTATATGATGGCTAAACACGGACTTGAACGTAATGCGTATATGCGCAATGAGGCTATCAAGAATGGTGCTACTGATGCAGACCAAACCGACTATGCCGGACTGACTGCCCTAACAGGTATGGACGATGTTGCAGATGCCGAAGCGGAAGCACAACGAATGGTTGATGATTACGAACAGGCACACGAGACTGCCGACCTTTGGGAGAAAGTCAATGCCGTAAGCAAAGCAATCTTGCAGAAGTCATACGAATGTGGAATGATGAGCAAGGAAACATTCGATAAAGTATCGGATATGTACGAGTTCTATATCCCATTGCGTGGCTTTGATGAAAAGACAAGTGCAGAGGCATACGCATACCTGTCGCACAAGCATAGTGCTTTCAATGCTCCTATCAAGAAAGCAGAGGGACGTAGGTCAAAAGCCGATGACCCATTTGCCAACCTGCAATCTATGGCAGAGGGTGCGATAATGCAGGGTAACAGAAACAAGTTGGTGAAACAGCGTTTCTTGAACTTTGCCCTTAACCACCCGAGCGACCTTGTGAGCGTTAGCGACATCTGGGTTGAATATGATGCAGTAACCGATGAATGGAAGCCTGTATTCCCGGACAACATCGAGAGTACAGACACCCCCGAAGAGGTTGAGCAGAAGATGCAGGACTTTGAGACAAAGATGGAGTCATTAGCACAGCAGCACCCCGACCAATACAAGAGAGGTAAAGATGCAATCGGCATTCCTTACCGCATTGTAGAGAGCCGAGATATGAGACAGCACCAAGTTGTTGTGAAGCGTGGCGGTAGAGATTATGTAATCACTATCAACGGCAACCCTCGTGCGGCGCAGGCATTGAACGGACAGACCAACCCCGACAATGATATGTCGGGTGCTATCGGTGCTATTCTTCGTGCAGGAGAAAAGATAAACCGTCAGTTGAGTGCGTTCTATACCACACGTAACCCGGACTTCATCGTGTCGAACTTTATGCGTGATATGCTCTACACCAATAGTATGGCGTGGATAAAGGAAAGTCCGAACTATGCTCTTCGTTTCCACAGAAACTACCTAATGGTAAACCCTGTTACGATGAAACGCTTATTGGCGAAATATCGCAAGGGCACGCTTGATATGAGCAACAAGACCGAAGCAATGTTCCATCAGTTTATGATGAACGGAGGCGAAACAGGCTATGCCAATATCCGAGACATCGAGCAGCATAAGAACGACATCCGCAAGGAACTGAAACGAGCAAACGGCAAACTGAAACTTGCACGTGCTTGGAGCCTGCTTGCAGAGAAGTTCGATGAACTGAACAGAGCTGTTGAGAACTGCGCCCGATTTGCCGCCTTTGTAACCTCTCGTGAAATGGGCAGAAGCATTGACAGAGCCATTTACGATGCAAAGGAGATAAGCGTAAACTTCAACAAGAAAGGTAGCGGAGCGAAGTTCTATGACAGCGTAGGACAGACAAAGGCAGGAAACGCAAGTGCGTTGGTATCGGGACTTGGTCGTAGCGGTTACGTCTTTTGGAATGCCGCCATTCAAGGTACTACCAACTTCGGGCGACAGATGAAACGCCACCCTGCAAAAGCCTTTACAGGTATGGCGGCAATGTTCTTGCTCGGTGCAATCGTGGCATATTTTGGTGGCGATGATGATGAGGACGACAAGAACGCATACTACAACCTGCCCGAATACGTGAGACGTAGTAACATTTTGTTCCGTGCAGGCGACAGTTGGATTTCCATACCTCTGCCTATCGAGTACAGAGCATTCTACGGAATGGGCGAACTTATGACCTCTGTATTCAGTGGCAAGGAACACCTTACAGGTGGCGAAATTGCTGAGGCTGTTTTGGGACAGGCTACACAGATATTGCCTATCGACTTCTTGGAGGGTGGCGGTGGATTGAACGCTTTTGTTCCGAGTGCTGCCAAACCATTATGGGAAGCCTACGTTGCTGAAAAGAGTTGGACGGGTATGCCACTCTATAAAGACACTCCTTTCAACAAGGATATGCCGGAATGGACGAAAGCATACAGCAGCACCAATAAACACATCGTGAACTTGGCGGCAACTCTGAACGAGGCGACAGGTGGCGACCCATACACAAAGGGAGCAATCGACATCAACCCTGCCAAAGTTGAGTATATGCTAAACGGTTACTTCGGTGGTGTGTTCGGTACTATCGACAAACTGACAAAGACTGCTGAAACGATTGTCGGCGACAGAGAGTATGACCCTCGCAGCATACTCTTGGTAAACCGACTTGTCAAGGCAGGCGATGAACGCACCGAGTACCGTGCCGTGAATAATGAGTATTTCCGTTTGAAAGAGGAACACGACCGATTGAAAACCCGATTGAGACACTATGAGGAAGATACCGACAACGGCATCTTTGACTATGCTGAAAAGATAGATTTCCTCTACAACTCGCCCGAATACGAGCGTTACGAAATCTTTGAGGACTACCGCAAGGACATTGACGACCTCTACGATGAAATGCAGGAGGCAGTCGATGATGAAGAGCGCAAGGACATCGAAGCCGAGTTGAACGAACTCAAAAAGGAGATGATACAGGAAATGAACACAACTCGCAAACGTAAATAGTTATACTTGAAAAGAATGCTTGGGATAGTACCTTTGTGGCTATCCTAAGCATTCTATAATATTCAACGATTATGCATACAGAAAAAGGAAATAAAAGGTTATTGTCTATGAGCCGTATCGCTCCAAAGCGTGATACGGAAGAGATAGACACCGTAGCGATGTCTTCCCGGCAGTTCGGCGACCGCAGGGCGTTCGATGTGCTGATGGAAGCGCAGCACTATTGGAACCAGATGGAGGATTTCCGAAAGGACAGAGAACGCAACAAGCGTTACACCTATGGTTTCCAATGGGACGATAAAATTTGTGTGGACGGCAAGACTATGACCGAGGAGGAGTACATCAAGAGTCAAGGCAATGTGCCGTTGAAAAACAACCTTATCCGCAGATTAGTCAAAAGTGTGCTTGGTGTGTACCGCAGTCAGAGCAAAGAGCCGACCTGTACCGCACGAGACAGAGACGAACAGAAATTGGGCGAAACAATGAGTACCATTCTGCAATGCAATATGCAACTCAACAGAATGACGGAGGTGTACGCCCGAACAATGGAAGAGTTTCTAATCAGCGGTTTTATAGTACACCGCAAGTCATACGGTTGGCGTAATGGTAAGGAGGATTGTTGGACGGACTATGTTCAGCCGAACAATTTCTTTATCGACAACAATATGCGAGATTTCAGAGGTTGGGACGTGTCTGTTCTTGGCGAGATACACGACATTTCATTTGGGCAGTTGTGTGAGCAGTTCGCCTCATCGCCCGAAGAATATCGCAAACTCCGTGAAATCTACAAGTGGGCTGCAAAAAAGGAATACATTGCCTCGTATGCAGAGCGTTTCGGATATAGCCGTTTGCAGAATTACGACTTTCTGTTCACGAGCGAGCCGGGACGATGCAGGGTTATCGAGGTGTGGCGCAAGGAACAGAAACCACGTTGGCGATGCCACGACTACCAAAATGGCGACATCTTCAAGATTGACGTTGAGGACTACCAAAGGTGTGTTGTAGCCGAGAACGAGGAGCGTATAAGAATGGCAAAGGCTGTCGGTATGCCCGAGGACGAAGTGCCATTGATTAAAGCCACTTGGTTTGTCGATGATTATTGGTATTTCTACTATCTGTCCCCATTTGGCGACATCTTGAAAGAGGGCGAAACACCATACGAACACGACAGCCACCCATACGTATTCAAGGCATATCCGTTCATTGACGGTGAGATACATTCATTTGTGGCTGACGTAATCGACCAACAGCGATACACCAACCGACTGATTACATTGTACGATTGGATAATGCGTGCAAGTGCTAAAGGTGTGCTGATGATGCCCGAGGATTGTTTGCCGGATGGTGTCAGCATTGACGATATTGCCGAGAGTTGGACCGAGTTTAACGGTGTCATTGTCTATAAGCCGAGCAAGAGCGGTAAAGTGCCGGAACAGGTTGCCAACAATTCGACAAACATCGGTATTGCCGAGCTGCTGAATATGCAGTTGAAGTTCTTTGAGGACATTTCGGGTGTAACAGGTGCATTGCAAGGCAAGCCCGGATTTTCGGGCGAAAGTGCTGCACATTACCAACAGCAGACACAGAACGCCACCACTACATTGCTTGACCTATTGGAGTGCTTCAGCGGCTTTGTTGTGGACGGAGCGTACAAGGATGTCAAGAATATGCAGCAGTTCTATGACAGCAAGAGAGTATTCAACATTGCAGGCAAGAGCGGCGCACAAATCGAGTACGACCCGAAGAAGATACGAGACGTAGAGTTCGATTTGAGCATTACCGAAAGCACAACGACACCTGCGTACAGGCATCTTGCCAACGATATACTGTTGCAGTTGTGGCAATCGCAGGCAATCAGCGTAGAGCAGTTGCTTGAACACGGAGACTTCCCATTTGCTGATGAATTGTTGCAGAGCATCAAATCTCAGAAAGAGCAGTTAGAGCAGGGCAAAGTTCCTGACGGTCTTTCTCCCGAACTGATGGCGAAAGCACAGCAGGGAGCCAATATGCAAGCCGTAGGAAGATTGCACAGCGCAATGGCAGCATAAAACAGAGGGCGTATAGATTGGTTTCTATACGCCCTCTTTGTTTACTTCTTTGTAGAGTGAGAAATGTCTTCAAGATATTCTACGACATCATCTAATGTTACAACTTTGTCTTCGTGGCAGACAGGCTCAATATTCTTTGCCATTGCCCAAATGCCATTTTTCTTGCCGATTGTTCCCTTTGCATTGTCTGTGGCATTGGGGTTGTTGGTTAGCGTTGCTATACCGTCAATGTTTCCGTACCTGCCCATTCTTCTTTGATTTAGCGATTGCTTCCAACCAAGAGTAATACTGCTTACGCTTCTTCGCTATAACGGCAGGATGGAGTTCGCCCATTCCGTTGCGGTACGGAGTACAGTAGAAACACTCCACTTCGAGGTCTCTCACGAATGTATTGTAGTTGATGTAGTGCTTCTGCTTGAGTTTGCGGAAATTGTTTCTATCCATAATGACAAGTTGTCCGCTTGTACCACTTGTAGGCATTACGTAGTAACGCTGTCCGTTCTCACTGTGCGCCTTGTCTGCTTTTCTCACTGCCTCACGCAAACGAAGAGAGGCTTTGATTTTCTTAAAAATGTTCATTGTACTGTTGTTATTTAGTTAAACTTATATTGTTGCGGCAGATACCGCCTTTCTCTTCTTGGTTATAAACCTACCCACACGAGGAACAAACCTCGGCAATTCCATTTCAAAGAAACAGATGTGCAGACCTATTGCACGTGTCATCAGCAAGTCATCGTGTTTTCCTGTAATTGCTCCGAATGCTCCGTTCGGTTTCTTCTCATAGCACAGGTATTCGTCCAGGCATCGTGCATCACGTTCGGTATAGAGGTTTTCACGAATGACCTTTACGAGTGTGGATATAATCATTGGTTTTGTGGCAATGTTGGTGTGGAAGCCATAATTCTTTGGCAAGCCCTCACGTATTGCCTCCTCCGACTGCTTGCGTGCATAGAGGTTGGGATAAATATCCTTAATCTGATTGAGGATAAACTGTGATTGGTCGCCGTCCACCTCACGCTCCTTGTCGTGTGTTTCGAGCGTGTTGCTCTCTATCACAAGCAGGGAGTTGTCATAGAACGCTGCTATCTGTGCCGCTTTCCACGCCAACAAGTCAATATCTATGTGTCCGTACCATTGTGCCACAACGGTAGGTTTCCCACCCTCTGCCATAAACAGACGGTCGAGAACGAGGATAACAGAGAAGTCGGCTTTGTTGGAACGTCCTCCGACATCGACTATCGTAACGTATCTGTCTGTTACAATCTCTTTATCGTCAATCTCGGGCATTTCCCAAATGTGCAGCAAGCCCTGTTTATCTTCGGTGAAGCGTAGATTTTTCAAAGCATTCTTGCCCTCATCTTCATCGGCATACACCTCACCAATGTAGCGAGGTGGGCGACACGATGGGCGCAGCTTCTCAACCTTGTATTTGTCGAACACTCTTGCTCCCGAATGTACGAAAGCCTCAACATCATCAGACGGGAACTCTGCCGCCATCAATCCGTGGTCGGTGTACTTCGCACGCTCCTGTATGTACCAATTTATTGCTTCGAGTGTTGCGCCCTGTTCCCATAACCACCACAGATATTTTCCGCTCTCCTCACGTACTGACGGAACATTGTCGTTTTCACGGTTGGCATAAAGCATCTGTGCGAATATCTCCACATCGTCAATGGGTAGAGAATACTGCTCAATGTCGAACCACGAAACGAACATTGCTTCAAACTGTGATTTTCCGCTCTTGGCATCGTCATACTCCTTTTGGAAGAAGTTTCCTGTTCCATTGGCGGTACTCTCATATACAATCATCGTGTAAGGACGTAGCAATACACCCGAGCAGGCAGAGCGCACAATATCTTCGGGCTTCTTACCCTCTGTCGCTTTCCATAGTCCGACCTCGGAAAGATGCACGAGGTTGTAATCACCACCACGACAAGAGTCCGGGCGTTCTGCTGTACCAATCTTGATTTTGCAGTTACGCTGTGGTACACGATGAATACTGCCCGACTTACCCACGCCGACCAATTTAGGCTCATTCTCATTGTATGCCTCGCCCAACTTGTGCAGCATTTCCACAGGATAGTTCTTAATCATACGGTCGAACATATCCTTGATTTCGTCAGAGCCTGCACCTTGATGTGCAATGATAAGCGAGTTCAAACCGACCTTGTGAACGAGTTGCAACCACGCCATATACAACTGCGATGTGGTAGAGCCACCCCATTGTCGAGCCTTCAAGAGAACAATACGAATGGGCTTGTTTGCCTTACGGCGTTTTTCCAAACGTGCAATAAACCTACGTTGAGGGCGTGTGAGGCGAAACAATACATCTTCGCCACCACCTTTATTCTTGATATATACAAATGTTGCCGCCCAAAAGGGAAAGTCGTGTTTGTTTCTGATGCGTACAAACTGACTGATAACTTTTAGTCGGTCGCTTTCGTAGTCCTCCTCTTCATTAGCCCCGATTTCCTGCAAGAACTTTTCAATGGAGCCGCATTCCGCAAGTTGCCGTACAAGCGGCACTTTCATCATTTCAACAGGCAGGTATTGTGTGCGTATGGGGAAGTCCTCAATAACCACCTTTACACGCTCACCGACCGAGCCGAAACCGCTGATTGGGTCGAAACGTGCGTACACCTCCGCATTACGGCGGTTGTTCTCTTCGATTATATTGCGTATTGCGGTGTTCATATCAGCCAATCTTTACAGGTTTGTTCAACAATGCCACCGCCCCACCTGCCATATAGCAGTACAGGTGTACCAACGCATTGGTGTTGGGGAAAAGGAAGCCTGCCACAAGATATGCAAGCATCCATAACTGATAATATGCTTTACGCTGTACCTCGAAAGAGATAGAGCCGAAGAGTGCAAACACAACGCCCGACAAACCAACGGTAGGAATGCCGGACAGACAAAATGACGGAATGGTTACAGCGATAATATATGAAAGGAAAAACCGCCATAGCGATATGTCGTAGATGAATATGACAGAGAGCAGACACCACGCATTCAATGTGGCGTGCAATACATTAGCGTGATAAAAAGGATAGAGCATACGACAGCCGAGTCCGCACCCTGTATAGATGCCGACCGCATACCAATCCGTCATATCCTGTAAAGAGAGACAGAACACGAGGATTGATACTAATAGCGACATAGCCTTAGCTGCTTTCTTCTTATCCATTCTTTCCTCGCTTTACAAACCATAATTTTGGCACTGCCGGGTGTGAGATAGAATTTCGGTGCAGGTTGAATGACTACCATTGCACATAGTTCAGAGGTAGTTTTATCGGGATGTTTCTCACGCATTATGGCTACACGGCGGTAGATTTCTTCGTACATCTCACGTTTGGAAGCACACATCTTATCCAAACGTGCCTCTCCTCTCATCATTGCAGAAATGACAAGAGCAGCACGAATGTCACTCACCCAAAAACGGCGTGATGGCATATTGACAATATTGTTGTACACATCCGGCATACGGATATAGTCGCACGATTGAATATATTCATCGTACGCCCTCATCAAGTCGTCTGAACGCTCTTGTGAGTACTCCATCAATGCTCCTTTATGCTTCATTTTCTAACTCATTGCCGACCTATTTGTGTTCCAAAGTTACACATTGGAGCGTAAAAAGATAAACATAACAAGCGTTTATTTCGGGTTATTTTTGCTTCACAGTTTCGTACAACATCTAAATATTTATAGTATATGTCTAAGAATACGGAAGTTAAAAGCAATCGAGACCGATACACGGAACGATTGAAAGCGAAGTATCCCGACAAGGAATTTGCCGATGATGAGGCGTTATTCGGTCAAATCAATGACGATTACGACAGTTACGACAATGAATTATCGGGTTATCGTGAGCGAGAAAAAGCCCTTTCAGACCTCTTCGCAAGCAATCCACGCAGTGCAGCTTTCCTTACCGATTGGCGAAAGGGTGAAGACCCAATCATCGGAATGGTGCGCAAATTCGGCGATGATTTCAAGGCAGCACTTGAAGACCCCGAGAAGCAGGAAGCACTTGCCGCAGCCAACAAGGAGTTTGCGGAGCGTATTGCCAAAGAGGAGCAGTATGAGGGCGAGTACCAAACCAACATCAATGAGACCCTAACCACACTCGAAGCGATGCAACAGGAAGATGGCTTGTCGGATGAGGACATCGACAACGCTATGGAGTTCCTTTTGGGTATCGTACGTGACGGCATTATGGGCAAGTTCACACGTGAGAGTGTGCATATGGCACTCAAAGCCATTAAGCACGACAGCGATGTAGAACAGGCAGACCGTGAGGGCGAAGTGCGAGGACGCAACACCAAGATTGAAGAGAAGTTGCGCAAGGGTGGCAAGAGTGACGGCACAGCCAACCTCGGCAGCAAGAACGGAGGCGGCAAGGGTGCATCACGAGAAATGCCCGATTTAGGAGCCATTGACCAGAACTACGGCACTCAAAACATTTGGGAACGTGGTGGAGAGAAACGCAGACCAAACAAGTAACAGTCAATTTTATTTATTCACCTTTCAAAAATTTACAGCAATGAAGAAAGCAACAAGTTTTCTGTGTCGCATCTTGCTAATGACATTAGCATTTGTGACGGGCGCATCGGGCGGTGTCTTTATGGCTAACGCCTCCGAACTCCCCGATGCAGGTAAGACAGTAGCCGGTGCTGATGGCACAGGCGGAACGGACGGTATCGCAACGGAGACCGTAGGTAGAACTGAGGGCGACCCAAATTTTTATTTGAGCGATGTGGACAAACGCATCGTGAAGATACGCCCGATGGCAACCCCTATCGACCAAATCAGCCGTTATGCGAAGTCGAGCAGCACGAACTCGTTCGAGGTCAAGTATTACAGCGTAGGCACACGAGAAATCAAGTGCAGCACAAGCGCAAAGGTTACTGCTATGGTATCGGGCGCAAGTGTATCACTCCCTGTGGACGACCTCAATATGTTCACTTTGGACGATACTATCCGCGTAGTAGGTGTACCTGCCAAGACTAAACCCGATGGAACGGCGTACACTTCCGAAGACAGCCTCATCCCCGACCTTGTATTGTGTGTATGCGGTAAAGACAGCACAACCAACCTGCCTACCGTCTATGCAGTAAACGGTACGATGGACAGCTCTACCAAGCAGCCTATCCTTGTACCCGAAATTCCACAGGGAACTACCCTTGTACGTATGGGTAAGGCTTGCGGTGAGTTGGACGTACAAACAGGACGTTTCAACAACATTCCTATGCCGGAGACACAGTACTGCCAAAACTTTATGATACAGGTTGAGCAGTCCACCTTCGACAAGATTGCAGCCAAGGAAGTAAATTGGAATTTCTCTGACATTGAGGAGGACGGCGTATATGATATGCGTCTTGCTATGGAGAATACCTATCTGTTCGGTGTTAAGAACGTCATCAAGCATATTGCCAAGGACGGTATGAACACTTGGTTTACAGGTGGTATTTGGTGGATGGCAGGTAAGGACATCGAGGTTGGTGAGTGGGACGACGAAAAGAAGTGTGCCGTTATCACCGATGAGAACCTCGTGGATATTACCAAAGACCTCTTTGTCGGTACAGGTATCGGTAACAAGCGTAAAATTCTTTTCTGCGGTAGCGATATGCTCTCTGCATTCTCAAAGATTAAGAGTGAGAAGTTCCGTCTGAAAGACACCGTAGAGGTTTGGAACTTGAAGTTCAAGTCTTGGGATACCGACTTCGGTGAGGTTCTCACTATTCATCACGAGTTGTTTGATGTGAACGGTATGAGCGATTGCGGTTTTGCAATGGACCCCGAATACTTGTCAAAGAAGACTCATATCTCTTGGGCAAGAAACGTACTCGACTTGCAGAAGGCAGGTATTCGCCGTACAGATGCCGTAGTTATTCAGGAGGTAAGTTGCTTGTACTTGCGCTATGCAAAGGCACACGCACGTATGAAACTTGCCAAAGCACCTACCACATAAACGAGAATAACAGAAACTAAAAGTTCAACCGAGGGATGGGCGTAGTCCCGTCCCTTTTTTAATTTTCCAAAGTATATGATTAAGACCTACAAAGCGAACACCAACGTCAGCATCAACGTGGTGCTTCCAAGCAAGAAGAACTTGCACATTTCGTTCGTTCCTCTGTCAAACGGCAGCAGCACATTCACGACCGACAACGAGGAGATTATGAACGCCATTGAGTGCCATTACAATTTTGGCAAGTTGTTCCGCCTCCACAGCGTACAGGGCGAAAGCAAAAAGAAAGCGACAAAGGCTGTGGAAATGCCTGCAAAGAAAGAGGAGAAAGCAGAGGACAAGCCTGCCGACAACCCCAATCCAACCCCAACTCCGGCAGAGGACGCTACTGTTATCGACAACGATAATGAGGGCGAAGATGCAAACGAGGACGGAGAGGACAACGAGCAGGACGACAATGCCTCAACCGAGGGCGCAGACACCGATACTGAATTGAAGCAGGTAACTGTCAGCGACCTTGCCGCCGCCAAAGATTACCTTGCAGACAAATTCGGCATCAGCCGTACCACCTTGCGTAGCAAGAAAGCCATTGTCGAGCAGGCAGCCGCTAATGGTATCGAGTTCGTTGGATTGTCATAAAGAGTAATGAGGTATGACAGTCTATCCACTTGATAAGATTGCGGAAGATGTTCGCATAGCACTTGACCAAAATATGTCGAGTGATGCGCTGACAGAAATCGGCGATGTGGACACCCTTGCCCTCAATGACATCATCAAGTCGAAGATTGTTGAGGCTGTCAAGCGCATACACAGCGAAGCACCCCCTCACTTACTTGACGGAGGTCATAATTTCGGCGATGCCGTGTATTGGATGGAACACGAAAGCGGTTGGGTACTCTTGCCGGAGGACTTTATGCGCTTTGTGGTGTTCGAGATGGACGATTGGGCGAGACCTGTTTTCACCTGTTCCAACACGGACGACCCCGAATATGAGAAGCAACATTCACGCTTCAAAGGCATACGAGGCACGGCGCAACGCCCTGTCTGTTTCGTTTCGATACGTCCAGAGGGACGTGTGTTGGAGTTCTATTCCTGCAAGAGCGAGGAGGCAATGGTAAGCCGTGCCGTATATCTTCCCTATCCAAAAGTGGACGAATACGGTGCTATCGAGATTTGTCAGCGATGTTACGATGCAGTGGTTTACACCACAGCAGCATTAGTGTTAATCACGTTCGGCGACACGGAGCGAAGCAACGTGTTGAACGAATTGGCTAAATCAACTTTAATATGAGTTCAATAAAGACGACACAGATTGACGGTGATGTTTCCGTTGGTCGCAACGTGGCTGTTGGTGGCAGAGTAACCGTTCAAGGCAGTTCCCAATTCAAGGGAAGTGTAAAGATTGAGGGTTGGCTTGATGCCAAGAACATCAAAGGAGCGAACAAAGGTATCTTCACTTCGATAGAGAAATTGAAAGCCGCCTATCCATTGCCTCACGATGGTTGGTGGGCTATTGTCGGAAAAACTCTCCCCGGGCCCATTTATGTGGGTGATGGTGGCGAATGGGTAGCCACAGGCGAAGAGGGAGGAAATCCGACCGTTGATAGCGAGCAGTACAACGAAGCCGTAGCCGAGTTGCAGGGAGACATTGCCCTGTTGGAGCAAGATGTGAAAGACATCGAAGCCAAAGACAAGGCGCAGGATACTCAACTGACGACTATCGGCGGACAGGTAAACAACCTGCAAACTAAATTAGATACCGTAGAGAGCACAGCCAATGAAGCCAAGACAAAGGCAAATTCGGTGGGTGCTGACCTTGCATCATTCAAAGCGACAAAGGGAGCGGCAAACGGACTTGCCCCATTGGGCGATGATGCCAAAATCCCTGCAACCTATTTGCCCGGTTTTGTCGATGATGTGATTGAGTTTGCAGAGGCAGTAGAAAAAATTGTAGTGCAACAAACCGAACTTGGCTCTGTTTCGGAATATACACGTGTTGTTTATAACAAGGACAGCAACGTGTTCGTAATTGCTCGCATCGTTGAAATAGAAAATGAGAGTGGAGAAATAGAGAACGAGATTTACTATTATCCAAAGTGGGAAGATAGTGAAATTTGGGGACTACAATCCTATAATGGCGTTATTCCACAGGCAGGTAAGGTTTATGTTGATAAGTCGAGAAACATCACTTATCGTTGGAGCGGCAGCACCCTTGTTGCCATTGGCTCAGACCTTGCTTTGGGCTATACCGATAGTACGGCATTTCCCGGTAGTGACGGTAAGAAGTTGCAGGACGATATGCAGACTGCACAGACGAACATCAGTACTCTCAACAAAAACCTTACAGGCGCAACCGCACACATAATTGCCCGAAGCGTAGTTAATGTAAACCAACTGTTCGGTTTGACAGGCAGAGAAATCACGTTTGCCGTAGCCCTTGACCGCATCGCCAACTATGAGGCAGCAGCCACCATTCAGATACCGGGCGTTGTACTTACGTTCCTTACAGAAAATGGTTGGCAGTCGAAGCAGTGGACAAATACCGCTGATTGGACTACTGAAAGCAATTGGACTGACTTCGGTGCAAACGGAGAGAGCATTGGCAACACAATCAACGTGAATGCCCTTTGTGATAACATCGAGTATTCGTTGAGTACCGCCATTCAAGCCGTGCAGGACTTGGAGAAAGAAAGCGGACTATCCTACTTCAAGAGCGGTGTTGTGCTGACATTCAAGACCGCAGACACCGACCTCAACGGCGCACCTGTATGGCTTGCCTATCAGTTCACACGAGAGGTAGCCGACATAAACCCTGCCGATGAAAAGCCTTGGGTTGCTTTCGGTGGCGGAGGTAGCGGCAATGTGGAAACCGCAGATGTACCCGAGAAAGCCGGCAAGCAAGCCCTTTCAACAGGCGGTGCATACGAAATGCAGGAGAAAGCCATCGGCGGTTTTGACGAAGAGAGCGATGAGGACTACATCTATTACAAGGCTGTAAACCTCAACGGCGCACAACTTCCCGATGTGCAAATCAAGATACCGAAGAATACAGGAGGTGGCGGTTCGAGCGAGGACAGCACCCTGTCTATCTACTTTGAAGAAGCTGCACCTACCGTAGCATACGGCTCTGACATCATCGTAAATGTTGCCTTGCGTAGCGTAAGTTACCCGGACGGCAACGAGGTATTGGGCGTTATCCGTAGCCTCGCTATCGTTGATGCAAGTACAGGTTTGACACTGTTCAGCGAGAGTATGAACGAGGTCGGTTCGGCAAGTGCCACCGATTACAAGTTCGCCCTTGACTTCACAGAGTATTTCAGCAGTGCTGCATCAAAGAGTTTCTTTGTACAGGCAACCGATGCGGACGGAAACAGCAAGAAGAAAGCCATTACCATTGTGGCGGTCGATGTTACCGTTGAGCAGCCTATGGCATTGAACTACACAAGTAGCACGGCATTGACCGTAGGCGGCTCTGCAAAGAGTATCGGTCAGTTCTATAAGTTCCCTAACAACTCATCGTCTATCCTTGCCGTTGTGGAAATGCTCTATAACGGAGAATGGAAGAAGTTGGGCGAGGCGACCGTAAGCGACAGTTACACCAAGAGTATTTCGGTAAATCCGAGCAATGTGTTTGGCGGTGGCGAACGTCTCTTGCACGGTGCATACCCTGTGCGCATTTATGGTATTGAAACCAAGTCGAGAGTAAGGGGTAACACCATCTATTCGGCTATTATGTGCGTTGATGCAGACAACACGACACCGATTGTTGCTATCCGCTTCAACGACACCAATAACGGCTCGTTGCGCCTGTATGACAACTTGACCGTTGAGGTTGCCGCATACACTTCAGGCAAGACCGAGACACCTATTAGGGTGTATTATGGCGATGAACTTGTAACCTCCGTTGAGGCTATGATTGCCGAGACTATCAAGGTAAACAAGCAGATACAGGGCTACCGTACTGACGGAACACAGCAAATCATCGTACACGCAGAGAGTGGTCTTTCAATAACCAATCCAATAGAGGTAACTGTATCGGGCAGTGCCATTGGTGCCGTAATCAAAGACGGTGCTTTGTTCGGCTTCGACTTTGCAAGCCGTAGCAACAGCGAGAGCGACCATACCATTAAGAACAATGGCGTGGAAATGGTTGTGAAAGGCTCGAACTATTCAAGCAACGGTTTCGTGGACTACCTCGGTGAGCGTTGTTTGCGTATTGCAGAGAATGTAACGGCAGAGATTGTCGGCTATAACCCATACGGCAATTCAGCCACAGAACGCACGACAGGTAATGCCATTCAGTTTGCCTTTGCCACAAAGAACATCAAGGAGGCAAGTGCCAAACTCATTGAGTGCTACGACCCCGATAGCGGTGTAGGCTTCTATTTGTGCGGTAATAAGGCTGCTATCTACTGCAAGACAGGACAGCCTACATTGGTAGAGCGTTCGTTCAAGTGTGCCGAGAAACACACAATGGCGGTAGTCGTTGAGCCGTCCACCATCTATGTAACACGTGGTGGCAGCAACTACTCGTGCATCAAACTGTACTTGGACGGTGAGGAGGTGGGCTGTATCGGTTACATCAGCAATAGCGGTGCTATCCTCAACAGCAAGACAATCACATTCAATGGAACTGAGGGCGATTTGTATCTGTACTATTTCCTTGCCTACGACAGCCATTATGAGTGGGCACAGGCATTTCAGAACTACTTGTGCAAATTGACCGATACCCCTGCTATGATTGCGGAGTACGAGAAAGAGGATGTGCTTGACACGCAGAACCGCCCGACACTTGAAAAACTGAAAGAGAAAGGTATCCCGTACTATGTCGTAGTACAGGAGCAATCCACCTTTGACACGTTTGACGGCGATATTGACACAAGCAAGAAGTTTGAGTGTACGCTGTACTACTACCACCCGACAATGCCTTGGCGCAGCTTTAAGGCAGTAAAAGTTCAGTGGCGCAGACAGGGTACGACTTCGGCAAAACGTCCTATCAAGAATGACCGCTTCTACTTGCGCAAGAATGAGGGCTGGGAAGTAACACCTATCTACCCGGACTACACCAACGAGGATGCGTTGATTTCATACGAGTTGATGAAACTCGGCTATGTGCGTGTAGGCGAAAACTCCATTCCTGTAAGCATCATCACCGTAAAGGTGGACTATTCGGACAGCTCGGGTGTAAACGACTGCGGTGTTTGTGACTTGATGAACGCTACTTATCGTGCGCTCGGCAGCAACTATCTGACCCCTGCACAGCGAGCCTTTGACGGCACTTGGGAGAAGAAAGGAGTAAGGCTGACAGGCTTACAGATGAACCACTCAACCGCCAACCACCCGATTGCGGCATTCCGTTCGACAATGGAGAGCCTTACCGATGCTTGGTTTCACGCAAAGGGCAATTGGAAAGAGGATAAGAACGAACAGTTGGCACTTGGTTTCCTTGATACACCCGGCTACAACTTAGGCTGTGTGAACTATGGCGATTTCATTGAGTATTTCGGTAAGGAGGGCGAAACACTTGACCAAATCGAAATGCGCTTCAAGAATGACAGCACCACCGACAAGAGCCAACTTTACCTGTTGTCGCTCTACTGTGGCGAGAACTACCGCTTTATGGCATACGAGAGCGGAGCGTGGACGGCACAGAAAGGCGAAATGAAGCAGGTAAACGGCAAGTGGCAGATAACAGGTAAGGTGCTCAACCCTGTGAGCGGTTACGAGTTGTTGAGTTATGACGGCTTGAATTGGTGGCAGGGAGTTGGCAGCATTGCCGATATGATGGAGCCGACCACCGCCGAAGCATCTTGGGTTACCAAACTGAAACTCGGACAGCCTACATACCCGATGTGGACACGCTACTTCGAGTGTATGATTGACGATGACCAACTGCAAGAGGACTTGGCAATGGGTCGCAAAGTTCCATACGACCTGTATCAGATGTTGGTGTTCTGTAATAGTTGCGACTATTCAAAGGCTGAACTTGCCGACACTTGGCAGAACATTTGGAAAACGCAGATGTGGAAGTATGCCAATCCGTACTCGCTTGTGGCGTACTACCTCTTTACTGACTACCTCGCAGCCGTTGACCAACAGGCGAAGAATATGCAGCCTATGTGGTTCTTGGAGGACGGATGTAGTGTGAAAGACGGCGTATATAGCGGTGCGAACGGTATGAACGCACGCCGTATGTACTGTAACAAGGTGTATGACTGTGATACCTGTAACGGAAAGGACAATGACGGTGGACAGACCATTGACCCCGAAGTTGACCCGGGCGACTTGACAAGCAGCGCATACGCAGGACGTGGCTCTGTGCTTTGGAACAACATCAGAGGACAGCAGACAATGGAGGTTGACCAAAACGGCAACACCATTACCCTGTTGGCTATCGCTGACACTATGCGTTCATTGCCGGACACACTCGGCATTGGTGCAGGACCATTCTCGCCAAAGGGCGCATTGCACTACTTTGTTGATGAGCGTCTGAAGAAGTGGCCAAAGGTTGTTTCAAGTTTTGACGGAGAGCGTAAGTACATCAAGTACACAGGTTATAGCGACATCTATTTCTACGCTCTGCAAGGTCTTGGATTGACCTCTCTTCCTGCGTTCATTGAACAGCGTTGGCGCATCAGAGACGGTTACTACCGTTGTGGCGACTTCAAGGCTGAAAGCGGTTATATCGGCGGTCGTATTGGTGCAAAGGACGGTGCAGTTATCCGTTTCAAAGCAGCCAAGACAGGTTATTTCGGTATCGGTAACGATAGCGGTAACATTACCGAGGGTATCTACCTGCAAGCAGGCGAAGAGGGCGTGTTCAGCAACTTCCAACACGGTGAGAACATTATGCTCTACATATACCAGGCAGACCGTATGAGTATGCTTGACTTGAGCGAAGTGAGCATCGACCCACAGTTCGGTAACACCTTGTCGAAAATGGCACTCTTGCAGGAGTTGTATTTGGGTAGCGAGACACACGGAGATTGGACAATGTCGCCCGGTAACACAGGCTATATGACCAATCTTGATTTGGGCGATATGCCGTTCTTGCGTATTCTTGATGTGCGCAATACCGAGGTGCAGACGATGAACGCATCGAAGTGTCCTCGCTTGGTATCGGTATATGCAGAAAGCACCTCGCTTTCTACCATTACCCTTGCCGAGACATCGCCTATCAAGGAACTGACACTGCCCAACACGATGACCGAAATTGTGTTGAACAACCTGCCAAGCCTTACCTATCCGGGCGGTTTGAAGATTGCAGGTATGGGCAAGGTTGCAAAGGTATTTGTGAACAACTGTTCTCACGTTGATACAATGAGCCTGTTGGAACAGATTACCACCGCAAGTGCGTTGAAAACCGTTCGTATTCCTAACGTGAACGTGTCGGCAAGCGTTGATATGCTCCGTGCTGTCAAGGATAGCGGTGCAATCGGTCTTGATGCCAACGGCAATGCCTACGATGAGAGCGGACAGTGTAGCGGTATCACAGGACGATGGATATTGACCGAACTTATTGAGGAAAGCGAAGTAGCAGCTTTGCAGGACTACTTCAAGGAGTTGAGCATCTACAACGCCCAATTCTCGCAGGTTATCTTTAATGACGAGGAAGAGGATTGCTACAACATCACGAATGTGGATAACAAGACAGGTTACCTGTATGGCAACAAGTACGAGAAGAGCGGACACTTTGCACGTATAGAGGCAGAGAGCCACGCCTACCGTGCCATCTATGATGCAAGTGCAGGAGCGATGAAATGCCGTCAGTTGAGCGATGCCGACTACAATTATTTTGCAGACGGTACGCAACTTGACTTGAGCGATACATCGGGCGAAGGTTTTGATATTATGAAGCGTTTGAAGCCTTATTGGTATAAGGGTGTGAACGACTACAAAAATCAGCAGAAGCACTTCTTTGCCTCATCGCAAGAGAATGAGCCTATGAGTACCGCCAACAAGATAACCCGAAAGAAACTGAGCGAAATTCTGTTGCAGGAACTATCCTCTGTGTTCGTGTCGGGCAACAGTGTGGGCAGTCCGTTGGTGATTACCGAGAACGCCAACCACAACACCTATTCGATGGATGTTGAGGGTATGAAGCAGGTACGCTTCCCCGGTGTCAATTCGAGTGCGGTCGGTGGTGCTTTCGTGGATGAAAACGACAATGTGGTATCGTTGTTCAATATGTACGTTACACATTCTCTGTTTGACTTCACACCGGGTGAATACATCTTCTGTGATGTTCCGCAGGGTGCTAAACGCTTTGTGTTCTCTTCACAGACAGGATTGGACGATATTGAGACAATCGCCGTAGATAGCAATGCCATTGAAGCTATTGAGCCTGATTGGGTGCATACTCCCGACCGTCTCATCGGTGTATATGGTGCATCTGTGGACGGACTTATGCGCTTGCGCTCTATCAGCGGTGTAAAATCGCAGGTAGGTACAGGAGCCGCCACAAATACCGAATGGACTTACGATGAGAACGGAAAGGTAACCAATGTTACTGCGCCCAATGTAAAGGGCTTTTCTTGCAAGGACTTTATGAACCTTGCTATGTTCCGCAGGAACGGCTATCAAGCCATTGACTACGAAATGAGCAAGGACGTTGCCAACCTTGTTATGGCATTGATTGGTACACGTGATATTCAAGCATACGCAGGCTATGGTTGCAGTGCAGGTTATACGACAGGTGCGAACTCGCTGAACACCTATGGTAATCAGACACGTAAGTATTCGGGTAGCAATATCGGTAACTTGATATTCGGTATTCAGAACTTCGTAGGCTGTAACTATGAGTGGACTGACAATGTAGCGGTGAACGTGGTATCGTTCAAGTCGTTCTTGAAGAACAAAGGTGTTGCCATTACTGCCGATGTGGTTGATAGAGTTGTACATATCTATGACCCTGCAACCGATACTGAGCGTACAGTTAAAATGTGCGATGGTACAGGTTATTGCATCGGGCGTGTCCGCTTTGGTCGTTACTGTGGCTATTTTGCATCAAGACTTACAAATGACAATTCCGCTTGGAATAAGTGGTACACTGACGCACAATACTATACCGCAGATAAAGCCCGTGTGGTTGGTCGTGGCGGTAACAATGCGGTTGCGGTCGTCGGTCTCGTCTGTTCGGTCGCGAATAACGCGTCTTCGCACTCGAACACGAACTACGGCTCTCGGCTCGCCTTCATCGGAAAAATCGAAATTGAGTAAAGCGATGGAAGCGAAAAGAACGAAACACGTCAGAGTGAGAGACCCTGTTTAGGGGTCTGCTCACTCTTGCCTGTTACCGCCCGACAAAGGGCGGCGAGAAAAGAAATGAAAGTTTAACGGCAGTCGCAAGACTGCAAAAAAGGTAGAGTGTCTCCATAGCCGTGTGGTTGGTCGTGGCGGTAACAATGCGAATGCGAACAACGGTCTCGTCTATTCGAACGCGAATAACGCATCTTCGAACTCGAACACGAACAACGGCTCTCGGCTCACAATCAAAGCAAATAAACGTGGGTGTTGTTCACCACGCTTATATATAATCGTTCTAACTGCACGGCTACGTGTAGCCACCGCAGGGAGCGAGAGACACGAGCCTCGGCAACCCTCTCCGCAAGGAAGAAAGCCGGAACATAACTGAGTGCCTTGAAGGCATAGAACAATATGGAAAAGACAATATTTCCCCTCAACAATCTGATGAGCGAGATTGCTACGAGGGAGAATGTAGAAGAAGCCTTTGACTACGTTGTCAGCCACCTTGAATGTAAGGAACAGCGTGAGAAATACTACCCTCAACGAGAGAAGATGTGTAGCAGGCTGCTGAAAGACTTGGCAAACGGGACATTCCGTATTACCGAGTTCAACGAAATGGAGGTCAAAGATGGTCCGAAAGTAAGGCGAGTGCAAGCCCCACGAGTGTATGGGCGTGTCGGTTGCCACGCCATTATGGTAATTGTTGAGAAATACACTTACCCTACGCTCATCAAGAACACGGCGGCAAGTATTCCCGGACGTGGTATGCATTGGCTACATCACATTGTTGAAGCCGATGTAAAGAGCGTGCCGGAACTGACACCGTTCTACTATCAGTGCGATATACACCACTACTACGATAGTATTGAGCAGTGGAGAATGAAAGCATTGATAAGAGAATACATCAGCGACCCTGTGCTGTTGCCGATACTTGACAACTTTATCGAACTATTGCCCGAGGGTTTATCAAAGGGACTACGTTCCTCGCAATGCTTCGCCAACCTGTTCCTGTCGAGGTTAGACCACCTTATGATAACGGAGGTGGCATCATACGAGTTGGAGCAGAAAGACGGCTCTTTTGAGGTGCGCTATCTGTATTACCGCTATTGCGATGACATTGTAATGTTGGCAAGCAGTAAAAAGGAACTATGGCGATTGAGGGACATTCTTGTAGCCCACGTTGAAAGCATCGGATTGAGAGTGAAGCCCAACGAGGCTGTGCGCCCTCTTGAAGAATGCGGACTTGACTACCTCGGCTATGTGGACTATCGCACACATTCGCTGATACGAAAGCGAACGAAACAGAAAGCAGCCCGACACTTGGCCAAGGTGAAATCGAGAAAGCGCAGGCAATCCATTATCGGCTCATTCAAAGGAATGGCGTGCCACGCTGATTGCAAACATTTGTATTATAAACTAACAGGAAAGAAAATGAAAAAGTTTGGAGAATTGGGTGTAACCTACACCCCGAAAGACGGAAAGAAAAGATTTCCGGGTAACACTGTAAGACTTGCAGCGATACAGAACATACCCATAGAGATACACGACTATCAGACGGATATGAAAACACCCCACGGCGATGGTCGCTATCTTGTTTCGTTCAAAGACAAGCAGACCGAACAATGGGGCAAGTTCTTTACCGCCTCGGAGGAAATGAAGAATATCCTTGACCAGATAAGCGACATTGAGGACGGTTTCCCATTTGAGACCAAAATCACGAGTGAGCGTTTTGACGGTAACAAAGTGAAGTACAGTTTCACATAGCGGAAGCGTAACAAGATAAACAACTGAAAAAAGGCGGAGCAAGTATTTTTGTAGAAACTAATTAGTGCATCGCAATGGAAAAAAGATACGGAGCCACCGAGAGGCACGACCGCCTAATGAAAATCGGTCGCAATAAATGGGAACTGATATACGGTTACGGCACAGATGGCGTGTCGGGTTGGACTTATAGGGAGCGTTTCACACGTAAGCCTACACAGGATGAGATAAAGGAGATTATCATCGCCCAAATCAACCGCAATGTGGAGGAAAAGATATTGTGCGGCTTGGTGTGGAAAGATATGCCTATATGGCTATCCACAGAAAACCAATTTAATTACAAGGCAGCTTATGACTTGGCTGTGCAGACAGGCGGACAATCGTTGCCTGTGAAGTTCAAGTTCGGCACAGACGAGCAGCCTGTTTACCACACATTCACTACGCTTGATGATTTGCAGGAGTTCTATATGACATCGTTGGCGTTCGTTCAGCAGGTGCTTGATGAGGGTTGGCAGGAAAAGGACAACCTCGATTTGAGTGTATTTAACCAATAACAGATACATTTTATGAAGAAACTTATTGAATGGCTGAAAACGAGCAGCAGATGGAAACACCTTTTAGGAGGTATGTGTATCGGCATAGGTGCTAACAGTTGGTATTGTGCCGGGTATGCAGGTTTAATTGCCGCAGGTGCTTTGGAGTACAAAGACAAGGCGCACGGCGGTGAATGGGATTGGATAGACTTTGGACTGACAGCAGTCGGAGCATTTATAGGACACACTATAAGGGCAGTGCTATGAACGAGGTACAAGGTGTAACACAGATTGCCGAGGGTATCAGTAACTTCGGTGTAATGGTGGTTATATGCTCCGCATTCATCGTATTGTCTCTGTTGATGTGGGTTGCTCTATTCAAATGGTTCAAGAGTATCATTGACAGCACGATGACCAACAATGCCAAGATGATGAGCGAACTCTTGGAGACCACCAACAAGCAGAATGAGCTGCTGAACGACATTGCGGACGGGATGCGCCCTGCCACGCTGTTGCAGATAAAGAACATATCAAACACGTGTTTTGATTTGGCTGTGGAGCGTGTGTGCCGCATCATCAAAAAGGTGCGTGAGGAGAACAACATCGTCAACAAGGAAGCGACCAAAGCGAAGATACGCACGTTGCTCTGCAACTTGCACGAGGACAGAAACAGCCGCTTCGACAACCACCGATACAGGGGTAAAACCTTGACGCAGTACACCACACCCGAATGGATTGATTGGGTGGCAGGCGTTGTTGAGAGTGAGGTATATGCCGAGACACAGAACAATGCACGTGCGTTCACGAATGTTGAGGCTGTCTATTCTAAAATCAGACTTGATTTCTATCACAAACTTACCGATTAGGATATGAAGATACTTATTGACAACGGACACGGCGAGAATACACCAGGCAAGAGAAGCCCGGACGGAAAGTTTAGGGAGTATCTCTATGCACGTGAGGTAGCAACCTCTATCGAGAGACGACTACTGATGCAGGGCTACGATGTAGAACTCATCACAAGAGAAACGATTGACGTTCCTTTGGAAGAGCGTGCAAGGCGTGTGAACGAAATTTGCGGACGTGTGGGCGCAGGAAACGTGGTGCTTGTTTCCATTCACTGCAACGCATCGAAAAACGGCGAATGGGGCAAGGCTCGTGGGTGGAGTGCCTACACAAGCAAGGGTAAGACCAAGAGCGATGAACTTGCCACTATGCTGTATGTGGAGGCGGCAAAGAACTTTACCGGGCAGACCATACGCAAGGAGTTTTCGGACGGCGACCCCGATTGGGAGGAGGGTTTCTATATCTTGCGCAAGACGAAATGCCCTGCTGTGCTTACGGAAAACTTCTTTATGGATAATGAGCAAGACCTTGCGTACATCTTATCAAAGGATGGATATGAGGCAGTGGTAACGACACACGTTGATGCCATCAAGAAATATGTTGAGGAGTATGGAAAGGCTTAAAAACATTGCACTGCTGCTGTTCTTGGTTGTGTTCGTGGCTTCGCTATGCCTCAATGTGCATCATTACACAGGAGGAACGACAGAGCCATATAGGGACACCATCAAAACCACGTTTGTAGATACCATTCCGTACTACAAGCCTGTGCCGAAAGAGGAAAAGCCATTGGGAAACATTACTGCAAAATTGCCTGTAAGTGTTCCCAAATTGCCCGAAAGCGTGCAAAAATTTCCCGAAAGCGATAAAAAATTGCAGGATAGTGTACAAAATTTCGGCAAAAGCGTTCCCGAGAACCATTTCGAGGATATGGACGAAAAGGTTACTCCCGACAGTGCCGAAGTTATCGTCCCCATTACGCAGACCGTGTATGAGGACAGCACTTATACAGCATACGTCAGCGGTTACCGTGCGAGCCTTGATAGTTTGATATTCCGAATGCCACGAGAGGTAACAACAATAACGAACACCCATTACCAAAAGCCGAAGCGTTGGAGCGTTGGCATACAGGTGGGATATGGAATGACATTGAAAGGTACACCGCAGTTTGCCCCATACGTGGGTATAGGTGTGTCGTATAACCTATTTAGTTTTTGATTATGGAAGTAACATTGACAATCAGCAAAGAGTCTGTGTATGACGAAGTGGCGAAGACCACCGAATACACAGGTGCAAAGATGGACGATGAACACGCATACGAAGTAATCTCCACCACCGAGGAGGATAAGACGATGCTTGAACGCTTTTGGAACGAGTGCAAGAATATGGTTTGCAACTCGCTGAAAAAGGTGCTTGTATCGGAAAATGAGACCGAGGAGGGAGCGTATGAACTTACATTGGGGCTTTCATCGGCATTTGACGAGAGCCTAACAGAGAGTATGCAACGCAGTCTGTTCTCGTTCTTTGTGATGAACATCACGGCGAAGTGGTACACGTTTGCCAACAAGAGTGAAGCAACAGGTTATGCCACCGAAGCCGCCACCTACATTGAGGACATTATGCGCAAGGCTTTCTATAAGAAACGCCCTACACGCCCCACATACGATGACTAATTTATTCACTTAATTATTTAACTGATATGGCAGAGAACAAAAAAACACTGACCGTAACCCAGAGGGTTAAGGAACTTATCTTCGACATTCAGAACAAAGCCTATCTAACAGGACAGGCACGTGAGGCAGAAGGTAAAAAGAGTTATGAGGCTGCTTCCAATATGCAGGCGAGTGATGACGTAGAGAACAGTTACCAAATCCGCCGCTCGTTGGCTAACGCTTTTGCAATGCTTAAAAGCCTGCTCGGAGAGTATCTGTCGGAAGACAAGACCACGAGCGACAACCTCATCAACAATGAGATTGACAATGACGGCACACTGACTTTGTCGTTTGAGTTGCCAAGCAATTACAACAATGCTTCGGCTGACAGCCTCGGCAACAGTATTCACGCTTACTTGGTGGATATGGCATTGGGCGATTGGTTTGCTATCACCAACAAGGAGGATGCAGACACCTACATTTCGCACTCGGCTGTAAGTTTGGAGAACGTGAAGCGTGCTCTTTACAAGCGTAGTCGCCCGGAACGCCCCACATACGCCTAATGTATCCGTGCTGTGATAGTCGGCAGCAGCAGTCAAAGGCTGTTACGCTGACATTCAAACGTACGGAGTTGCTGTATGATGCCGAGAACTATTCGTTTGTTGAGGGCGACATAATGAAAGCAGACGATGAACACGCAAGGCATCAGGTGTTCGACATTGCAGCAAAGGGCAACATTGACCGTGTAACGAGAGTGCTCAACCTTGCGCACGCCGAATGTGTGGAAATGTTGTTCCCATACTCCAAAGAAGAGATACCCGAGGGACAGGAGGCGATGACTGACGTAATGACTGCCCCCGAGGAGTACCACATCGTGCTGAACTTGCCCGATGGATTTTCGCTGACCACTCTAAAACTGCTCACGCATTTGGTACACGAGTACCTTGTATGCAGGGTGCTTGCCGATTGGATGAGCATTACCAACCCGGGCAGTCAAGCAAATTGGGAAGAGAAGTTCAGAGAACTGAAAACGAAGATACAGACATCGCTTGTGTCGAGGACAGGAAAGATAAGGCGCAAATGCAAGCCGTTTTAAGAAACAAGAGCCGAGGTGCATCACGCATCCCGGCTCTCTTCTTAACCATAAATCTATTACTATGAAAAAAAACTAACGTACTTGGTTTGTCATACGTGGCTCGTACACTACGGTGCATCCGTAGAGGCTTTCGGCTTTATCGAACTTGCAGACAAGAGCAAGACGGAACGCCTTGTATGGTGTGCCTCTGAAACCTCGCATAATCTTATCTACGCTGCTCCATACGGTATGCCAATGTATGAGGTCGTTGGAGCCATACAGCACCTGCTGAACGTGCGTAGAACGGAACATACCACGCTGAATAATGGTGTTGATGGTCTTGAACGTATTTGGGTCGTCAATCTTAAACGGTCGTGTGATGATGAGTGCTGTGATGTTCTCTGCCACAGGCTTTGAGAAATCCACGAGTTTTGCACCGTCAGCCATTGCAAGGGCTTCGGGATAGGAATTGACGTTATCCACGATATCGGACCGCATCATACCCCACGTTTGAGACTTCAACGAATAGACGTAGGCATATCGGACCGCAGGGTTATATACGATGAGGTGCTGATTGGTGTAGTCGTACACCATCCGGCAACCTTGCAGGAACTCATTAAACGGCAACAGGCTGATGTCGTCAAGCGTTATCTGTTCGCTTTCATCGGCTTTGCCATTGAAGATGTTGATTAGTTTGTCGCACTTCGGCAGGTCGGCAATACTGAACATTTCCTCTGTGTTGAGGCGGTCGGAGATACACTGTACTGTTGAGCCGCTGATGTGCATAATGCCCCTGTCTGTGGCAAACAGCACGGCACTATCTATCTGTGTGATGCTATCGGGATTGATAACTACATCACGTGTGATAGGTTGCTTTGCGGAGTACGTTCCTGTATTGGAAACCTCCAACGCCCAAACTCCTTCCGTAGTGAATGCATAGAGTGGGAACTGTCCGAACTGACCCTCTGACAATGCTTTTGCGGCAGCACAAATGCCGAGAATGTTTCCTGTTCCTACGGTGTTGATACCGAGTACCGGGAAATAGAACGGATTGTTTACCTCGGAAGTGTAGATTTTGTTTGATATTTCGATTGGGAAGTTGCTCGCTTCCTCTGTCGAATACATCGGGTATGATATAGTTGGTAACGATGTGAAGTTCTTTTCTCTCACCAACTCATAATCAAGTATAGCATATGCCCCATTCAAAAACTCGTGTGGTTTCAAATCAACCGCATAGCAAGCAGACGAATAGTTGTATATAACCATTTTGTAGGCATTAGGATTTGGATAAAACATATAGCACCCCCACGAATGTTTACTCATAGATGTACTTCCATCACCGTGAGTCAATTCACCACTATTAAATAGGGCAAGATAACACATATCGTAATAATCCGTACTACACTCTACTCGATAATCCGTACCATTCTCTTTGATATATACCGCAATGGAATAACTATCTGATGAGAACGGTGATACTGTTACGCCTAATGTCGTTCCGCTTAATTGCCAACTATAACGTCCGTTGCAATATGCGAACATTGATTGGGCAAGAAACCCGATAAATGGTTTTCTCCTCAATCCTGCCAAGTTTATACGACCATTGTAAACAAATGAATAGTCTGCATATAATTGGTCGCGCGACAAATAATCGTCCGTCATTACCTCACGAGTAACTAATGATTGCAGGTATTCGTTCTCTACAACAATATCCTTGCGTGTATTGTCAGCAAGAGCATCGGAAATTTCAATAGAACACAACTTATAGAATGTGGACGTATTCTGTAGTGTTTCGTTAACCTTTCCTTCTGTAAACTCTGGCAGATGGAATGTTGTGGACGGATATGTTCTATCCGATGAATAATACATCGCATAGATGCGTGAATACTCCCACTCGCAATAATAGTTGAGGAACTCCTTTGAAGTAAAATTACCGAGCAATTTATCTTCCGCTTTTGAAGATGTTGTAGTAGTCGGGTTGTCTGCATAAAGGCGACCGATAAACTTTGTTGTGTAGTTATCAGTGTCGGCAAATGATGTAATCTTTCCGTTTTGGTCGTAAGTGTATATCGGCTTCGACACAAAGACCTCGATACTCTTTACAATGTCTGCCCAATCTTCAAGGTAGTAAGAGTCTGTATTGCGTATTATGCGATAATCCAAAGAGGAAGCGACCAACATAATATCGCATTCAGCAGACGAATAACTGCCCTTGCCGGATGCACGTTTCCAAAACACAATAGGCGCAGCCTTTGTGCTTGGGTTCATAAGAATAGGCGCAGAGTGATATATTAGCGACCCATCATATAATTTCAACGCATAACGAACAAAGAAAGGGAAGCAGAAACGCCCTCTATTCACAGTCTCCTGTGCAACGAATTTGTTTACCTTGGCCATTATTTGGTTGGTAATTGTTGTTTTGTTATCTTCCGACAACTCATTAAACAATGCACCCTCCGAAATTCCGTTAAAAGATATGGTAAAGGTGCTTTTGCTACTATCAGAAAGAGAAAACAAACGAGGACGACCAACAAGACCAAAAGAAACTTCTACATCAGGGATATGATTACCCAATTCGTAATACTTGTCATCTTTCCAAAGGAAATAGTATATACCATTCTTGGTAAATGCGAGCAACGTGTTTCCTATCGCATTGAAATGCGATGTCTCATACAGAGAACCAATGGTTATTCTACTCTTTGTTTTGCTGTCAATTGAATAAGCCTTTCGGGTGTTGTCCGAATATACGATATAATGCTCGAAAGAAGCCGTTTTGTGAATAAACTCGACACTCTCTCCGCTTTCGAGTTGCAGAACTAATGACGGTGGCAGTACAGGTTTCATTGTTCCGTCCTCCTGTATCAACCCCATTGTGGTAGCCAAATCGCCATCGGCACATTCATAGTCCGAGGGGTTGGCTGAATATCCATTGTATTTAATCTCCTTAATCATAATATATACTTAATGATGATTGGTAATGCTGTTCCGTAGTGCTGTAACTCGACAGGAGTACCGCAGCACAAACGCACCTTGTCGCCACCTCCACAGCGAGACATAATGTAGCGGCAGAGCGTGATTGATGAGGCTACGCAATGGTGTCCGTTCTTGTTGGAGCGGAATACCATTCCCTCGTGTTTGCCGACAACAGGCGCACGATGCTTGACGTACAAATATGTTTCGCCTGTCCCCTCCATTATATCAACAACATCGCCGTGTGCCAAGCCAAGCGACTTTGACACACGAGCGGATATGTTGATACGTCCCCCACGATGAAAGGTTATATCAGCCTTTCGTGTATTTCCTAATATGCTTTGCATCGGGTCGGTCGAATTGATAATATAACTTACCTTGTGTTGTCCGGCAGACAGAGACTGACAATTTGACACGCTGTGTGGCATTCAGTCCGTAGTTATAGAGAATATGACCGACAGACGGACAGAGTGTTTCAAATCCGATGCAGCGGTATTTGTCGTTATACTGAATATCGCACATCTGTGTTGGCTGCTCTATACCGGGATTGGTCATAAATCCATAACTATGTTCTACCTTGAACACGAATACACGAGCCTCATCGCCCTCGTGGGCGTTGTCCTTGGTGTGGTTGAACAACGCCTTTGAGAGTGTAACAGAGTTATCGGCAGGGTCGGCAATGACGTAGTACCGAAGCGACTGCCACCATTTTTTTACTTTCTTGAATATCATAGTCCAAAAATAACGTAAGGTTGTGTTCTGTATGGTTTAACTTCTTACCGTTGCATCAAGAAATATTTTGCGAGAGCGGAACGATACCGTTTCAACGAAGCGGAACGACATTGTTGTTTCAATCTCCATACGGTGTTTCTCGGCAGCTTCACGAGTGGCGAAGATGTACGAGCAAATTTCCTGTTTGGCTACGCCTTTGGTGGCGATGATGTTGGCGTAATACTTACGTCCGAGAAGAAATGCAATGATTTCTGTCAATACTGTTGAGTGCATAATGTAATTATTTAATCGTTAAACAAATTGGTCTGTTTGGGAGGTTGAGGTGTGCCGATGATTTTATTCACACGCTCAATCTCATTATCAATTTCGGTTTCAAGAGCCTTGCTGTTACGCAGGGCGGTTTGGTTGCGAGTTTTGAAATACTCCTTTTGAGCCTTACGCATAAGGGCAACCTTTTGGAAGAATGTTTTTGCGTCCATATCAAGCAGCGTTCTTAAAGTGTTCTTTGAGTTTGGCGCATAGAGCCTCACACCAACGGCGAGCGATTGTAACCTCTACGGCATTGCCGATGTACTTCTTCTGCTCAGCCTGTGTGCCTACCAATACATAGTCATCGGGGAAACCCATAATCTTTTTGAGTTCGGGAACTTTGAGCATACGCATCTTAATATCTACGATGCCGTATAGAGCCATAAATTCCTTGATTTTAGCCGTCATTGGGCTGTCGGTAGTATAAACCTCTATCGCAGCCTCTCCGCTCTCCGTAGCGACCAAATAAGGCGGCATTTTATCCATTCTCGCAATGAGTGTGAAGCAAGGTTTATCGACCGAGCCTCCGGGCGACTTGTATTGAGGGTTGAGAAGATAATGTCTCTTTACTGATACAAGGTTGAACTTTGGATTTGTCGTTACTGTATTGGCAGGCTCTTCCAATGATGCAGGAGTACCGTTGCCGTACTGCATATCAATAAACCGTTCTGTCTGTATGATAGAAAGGCGGTCTTTTGTTGTCAGCGTTGGCGATGCTCCATCAATGGAATGATTATGCCCATTGCCGTAATATGCCGAAATAAATGCGTGGTGGTCTTTGCAGGTGATTGCTCCGGCAGGTGCTTCGACCGACACGTTTTTGCTCATTGGGTCGCCACTGAACTGCTTGGAAAGAAACGATACCTTTGCCAATCCGAGGCGGTTTTGCGTGGCAACAGTGGGGCAAGGCTCATCAATGGACGGCGGTATGTGTTTTCCTGTTCGCTTATTGACTGAATTGTACTTTACAAGGAACGCATCTTTGCCACCTGCTACAAACTTTATCAGCCCTGCATAGATACGCTCCAATGTAGCCTCAACAAGCGGTTTCTTACGTCCGAAGATGCTGTCGCCCTCATCATCGAAGTCCAGGCACTCACGCACAGGTCTCCATTTCTCCAAAGTTCCAAAGAGTGATGCAGAACCCTCTTTGCTGTGTGTGGCTTCGGGGAACGTGATAGGCAAACCTTTCTTGGCAAAGATACCGAAGAAGCGTTTGCGTGAGGTGTACGCACCGTAATCGGCAGCATTGAGTATGCGGAAATCAAAGTTATAGCCGTACTTCTTGACGTTGCGTACCCAACGTGTGTAACTCTTGCCCTTATCCATTGATACAGGCTTTCCGTTTTCGTCCACATCGCCCCACGACATAAATTCCTCTACGTTCTCAATCTGAATGTAGTCGGGGTTGATTGCTTCGATGTAACGGAACAGGTGTTCAGCGAGTGTGCGGCTATCTGCATCACGAGGCATACCGCCTTTTGCTTTGCTGAAATTGGTACACTCCAACGATGCCCACAGCACTACCAACGCATCGGGGTACTGACGGCGGCAGCTTTGCAGATGCGTGAGCAATGGCGAGAGTTCCAATGTTCGTATATCCTCGGTGAAGTGCATTGCCTCCGGGTGATTGGCTGCGTGTGAGGCAATGGCGTTCTTGTCGTGATTGACACAGGCTACAACCTGCGCACACTGTTTGTCATCGAGACGTGCGGAGTTTACGCCGGAGGAAGTTCCCCCGGCTCCGCAAAAGAGGTCTATGTATAGTAGTTTCATAACTCGGGATATGTTGCTAATTGATAATCTTCTTTTTCCTTATCTGTTAGGCTATTGTAGCAATCTTCGCATAATACAGGGTATCCGTGTTCTTCCTCGAAATATACTCCGCATAATTGGCAACAAAAGCCGTCTATCATATCTTGTGCGATGCTCATATCAGTATCTTAAATCAGTGAAATGAATTATACCTCCCTTGAATACTTTATCCTCCTTTGGGTCTTTGCCGAAAAACCATTCTTTGAAATCCTGAACAGAAAGTCCGTCATTCTTGGCAAGGGTGTAGCAATCTGCATCGAGCCATTCACGACCATCAATCTTTGCTGTTATGGTGTCGTTGTCGGCGTGGTAGTAGAGTTCCACAGGTTGAACACCGATTGGGTTGTGTCGCTGTGCTATCTCCACCTGTGGCGAGTTGTAAGGTCTGCCGGACCACTGACGTATGGAGAGATAGAATTTCCCTCGTTCCATTTTCTCTGCATTGACGTTCCACAGGTCGTAGTTACTGCGGATTGTGTGCTTCTTCTCTCCCGAAGCGAGTTTGTTTGCAAAGCCTGTCGGCTCACCTCGGCGGCTGTGTGTTACCGGGAACACACGTGATAGGGTTATGATGATTTTCTTTTTCATAAGCGAAATCTTAAATTTCTTGGGTTACCGCTTGCAGATGTACCTTGGCGACCGAGTCTGCTTTTTGGATATTGTTCCTTCAAAACTTTCAATGCCTTTCCAAATTGGTTTCTGCTATATACCGCAGTATGTGGTCTTAACCTACAAATGTGTTTGCCGCATACATCTACCAATGTGTAGTAGAAGAAGCAATCAAAATCTGTTAAGAAAGAAAGGTAAATTCTCTTAGCAATCTTTTTGGCAATACGTTTCTTCATACATCATTCTTTAAGGTTATCCTTATCTCCAAGTTCTTTCAACGCCATATCACACTCTTTGAGCGTATTTAACGCATAGTCTCGGCGTACATTGATTAAGTCCCTGTCTGTATAATCTGTGAAGAACTGCTTGTACACTTCCGATTTATAAAACCGCTCTGCTCTTTTACAGAAGTTCATACAGAATATGTATTCGGGATTATGAGGGTGTATCATAAGGAACTCGTAATAATGAACTTCGCCATTTAATACTCTTATTAGTTCCTGTCCCGGTTTCAGTTGCTGAATATCTGCTACCTGTTTCATATTTCTAAAATTATTGATAATACTTTTTGTACGCCTCTCGCCACGATGGGCAATTAGCAAATGTTTGCGGCTCATTATCGTGGACGTACTTTGCATTGAGCCTTTGGCAAAGTTCCGTTGCTTCCTTTGGGGATGCACAGGTTATTGGTTGGTGGAGTTGGTGCGTTCCGCTTATGGTACTGACGACAACATCACCGAAGAAACGGTACAACTCAACACCTTTCGTAATGATGTAGCGATTGAGCGGATACCCCCAAAATGTAAGTCGAGTATCGAAGATGATATAAATGCTGTCCGGGTGTTCCTCACGCCATTTACAGAACTCTTGATACATCTTGGTTAAGTCATTATTCCCCATAACAGAAACCATATTGTTAGTATAGTACAGGACAGAATGGAAATACGAAGTCGTCTTTTCGCTATTCTGTAACACATCCTGTAATACCGCATATACTTTTCATCCCGCATACTGCTCGATTTCTTGTAATCATTCTTGAATGATATATAATAGTCATACTTAACCATTGCATTAGCATTGCAGTATAGCAGAATTAAAAAAGAGAAAATTATTAAAGGGAAAAGAATATAAAACATTATTCACCTCCTTTCTGAAGTAATTGAGCAAGTTCCTCACTTGGTATATCCGCTTCGGTCTCATATCCTTTTTCAACAGCGTATGAAACGACACGCCTTACTTCGGCATCAGTCATATCACGACCATCGACCGAGAAATAACCTCTTAAATTTTTGCGTGGGTGAGCATCCATCCATTTCTTAAATCCACGCATACAGGTTTTTATTTTGAAAGTCTTTGTTCCCATAATTTTAGTACAATTCTTATTTTAACAATTCGGGGTTATCGTAAACATTCCCAATGACCTTTTTCGAGCCTGTCCAACGGCTATCATCAAGACCGCATACACCTACAAAATCGTTTTCAATATCGCCATTGAGAGCTGCCATAAACCGACCTTGCTTTTCATTATAGAATATCAAGTGCTTGATGTTGGGATTATGGCAACCTATGACATCGCCCTCGTAAATATCGTTGCCGTTTTTATCAGAAAGTCCTGTAAACTCGCCTATTGTGTTAGGGTCTATCTTACACCTCGTTCCAACGTCTGTATGGATATGGGGAAAAGCACTTCTGATATGTAGGTCACCAAATACCCATTCTCCGATATTGTGCCCCTCAACACTCTTTGCTCTGAATTTAATCGTTCTCATCGTTACCTCCTTTCTCATTTAACCTTTTCGCTTCTTCCTCGTATGGGCAATCCTGTACGCACTCATCGCACATTGAACAGCATACGATATGTTTTCCACAAGACGGGCATTTCTGCACGCTTAATTGTGCTTTCAATACGACTTCATTATCACAATGTGGACACATTTCAAAAGTGACCTCATCATTATCCTCGTGAACATTACCTATTACTTCGTAATCCTCGCTCACCAACAATCCTTGAAAACCGCTATAATCAACACAGAAGTGTACATCTTTATATTTTACAGGCGCACGTTTGGTGTACTTGGATTTCACGATGTCTCCCTCATATATCTCCTTGCCATTCTTGTCAAGTCGTCCGGTAAATTGTCCAACCGTTTCAAGTTTGACAGCACACTCGCCATAACAAATTTTGCCGTTATGTTCGTAAGCATACACAATGCTTGGCATATAACCTATTCGCTGAATGAGGTCTCCATATATCCACTCGCCTGTTTCTATATCCTTACCTCTAAACTTAATCTTTCTCATTGCTTACAGTTTGTTTGTTAGAAAAATGGCAGTGCGGAGGCAGCAGCCCCCACACTGCCCCTGCATTATCCCTGCTTTCCTACTTCCTTTGGTTTGAAACAGAAGTCGGCATAAATCTCGGCGAACTGCCTACCTGCGTAGGCTGCGAGTTTTTCGCTTTTGAAGGCGAGCCGAGCGCCGTAGCTCGTGTGCGGGTACGAAGATGCGTAATACGCGTGCGAATAGACGAGACCGCTGTACGCATACGCATAGTTACCGCCACGACCAACCACACGGCTTTTATCCTCAGCAGATAGTTTGTCGTACTGCTCTTTGGTGATTAGGTCGTACCAAAAATACCAACGGCGTTCGCCCTTTGTGAATTGAGGTTCCCAACCCTCGTTGAGAGCTGCGGTGATGATGCGGAGTTGGAGGTATGCCACCAAATCATAGTCGTTCATATCGTGTTGGTGGATATGCGACACATAGCCGTCATAGGCTTTTACGAATGGGTGGTCAGAGCCGAGTTCACGACAAGCATCGGCAAATGTCTTGATGCGCTCTGTTACGTCCTGTGGCTTCTCATCTACGAGGGTGAGTACACCATCAACCCATTTTGCAACTTTCCCTACGGGGATTTCGATTTCTACTTTCTTGGTCTTGTTTTCCATACTGTTGTTTGTTTTAATTGGTTTGAAAATCCTTTTGATAATGATTAAAGTGTTCATTGTTTGTTGGTTTTATGTTCAAAGTGAGGACACGACTTTAATTTCTCCTTGTATGCAGGAGGTATCCACCATAATGGTTCATCGGGTGGGTCGGGCAGATAGCGTCTGCACTCCTGGCGAATTGGGCAAGTAACGCCCGAACAGTAACTGTAATCTTTGTTCATAAATCACTTGTTTATAGGTTTGCGAAATGATTGCTCCGTGCCGAAGTTGATGATGTGCATCATTTCTCGGAAGCGGTCGGCAATACGTTCATCGTAGTAAGTTGCTATTTCTGCTGCTGTAAGGTTGGACGATGCCAACGTGCAGAACTGCTCCTCATATCGGAAAGAGATAATATCCATAGCCGCCGTAACGAAGTCGCCGTAGTGTATGCTTTCCTTTGGCTCTTGACCGAGGTCGTCAATGGCAAGTATCTCAATGGTGCGTAGCCTCTTGAACTTGTACACATCGCTTTCATTCTCACGTGTGGGATTGTTGTATGCCTTTGCAAGCAATACGAGTTCCTTTGCCGTGATGAACGTGTAGCCACGTACCGGGTAATCGTCCTGTCGGCTACTCCAACCCTCATCGGAGCGGAGCAAGTTCGTGAGGTTTTGCAAGGCACGGAGAATGGTTGTCTTTCCATTGCCTGCACCGCCACAGAGGAACAGCCCGAATGTAGAGTCTTGCGAGGTCAGCCACTTGGCAATGTCCCACAGGTGCTGTTTATACTCTTGCGTTTCGATAAATACACGATGACGGCTCACGACCTCGGCTTTGCACGCAGCATAGAGCATTGCATATACCTGTTGAGGCGTGTATGGCAATCTAAAACGTGTCGCCGTACGTTTTCGGCTCATCAGGTGAGAGAACATTTCCTCTACGTTGATTTCGTCCTTTGGATTTAGCGTTATCATCTTCTTTCTTTTTGTTTCTATTCACTATGCGTAACCACGAATTGAAATGCTGTTTTGCATCAGCCAATGATTGGTGTCCTCGTTCTTTGCCGTCTGCCACACATTGCACACGAAAATCATCGAGGCTGTTACGTAGCAGTTCTATGTTCATCGAGTGGAGGACTTGCAAACCATCGAGCCAAACTTCATCTGCTTTCAGTTTCTCAATCTCTTGGTCGAGTGTTAGCGAATAAGGTTCGTAACGTGGTGGTGTGTCTTGTTTATCAGTCTCTTTCTTCGGTTGATTGTTTGCCTGCCTATGATTACGTGGTTGTCTTGGTGCTTGCGGTGCAAGCAGACTGTAATCTGTGATTTTGCACACCCGGCGGCATTGAATACATATACGACTGTATCTCTCTTGAATACCCTTTGATGTAAGCACTCCCTCCGCATCGAACAGTTCCTTTGAAAACAACCCGAGTGACAGGCAGGTCTTTATAACCTCCAATACATACGCCTCGTCAAAGCCCGTTAGTTCCGAGCAGATGAAAGGCAACTCTTCGTCCCACTCGATGTAATACCCATTCTTGTAGATGTTACAGAGCAGCAGAGCATATATCGAAATGGCTTTACCACCTTGATACTTGATTAGTTTTCTTATCTTTATGTCGCTGAAAATATCTATATCCATCGGAAAGTATTCCAGCCCTATTTTTGAAGTTCGTGCCATAGAGAGTTATTCGTTTTTCAAATAGTCGTCCACCTCACGTTTGAAATCGTCAAAGGAACGACACACCACATATTTGTACTCGCTGTCAGCACAGACGATGTTCTGCCAAGCCTTTTGGCTGTCTCGCTGTCTGCCTTTGAGTGTTTTCATTTCAATGAGCAAAGCACCATAATCACGGTTGCTTTTCAAGAGGATGAGGTCTGCCACTCCTGCCACAACTCCCTCGGCTTTCAGTTTTGCCGCCGTAGTCGCATCACGTCTGCCGCCATTTGGAACAGCGAACAGTCTGCCGTGAAGTCGTGGATATTGGAGGGAGAACCACCGCGCACACTCACATTGTATGCGGTGTTCCTCTTCCGTAGGTCGTTTGCGAGTCTTAACAGCTTTCTTATGTGCTGCCATCAACTCATCAAATGTCATTTTACTTTTCGTCATACTTTGCAGGGTAATAATCCAATATCTGTGTCTCGACAATGGAAACTATTTCGTAATCTGCCATTGTTCCTTTCATACCCTCAATGAAGCGGTCGTATGCGTTCTTGAAGTCCGAAGCCTGTACGAGAATGAAACTGTTGGTCTTTTTCTCGGCTCCGCTCTTTTCATCAAGGGTGATGAACGAAACCTTTACCTTGTAGTAGCGGTCTGCCGACACATCTTCGGAGAGCATCAGTTCAGAAATACGAGGCTTAACGATTTGGGGAATGCTAAATTCGCCACTGATGTAGGGTTTCAGTTCCTCGATAGTTCTTGCCTCTGCCTCTGTGAACGAGAGCGCATCAAAAAGATACTGTTCGCTTACTGTCTTGTTGAGTCCGTTTTCCATTGTCTTTTCGTAGCGGACTGTCGAAAGGAAATAGTTTACCATCATTCTTTCAAGTTCATACGGTTTTTCAATTCTTTGCTTAACACGAGTTTGGCGGTGTTCTGTGCCGGAATGCTGACAACAGTACCCTTGCTGATGTTGCGAGCCTTTTTAGGGGCTGTGGTAACTGCCTTGATTGTTGCAAAGCCACGAATGAACACACTCTCACCCTTTGCGAGTGAACTGCTGATAGCCTCTACCACGCTTTCGGTGGCGGCGATTGCCTGTGAACGACTTAAAGTCGTGTTGTTGATTACGTAATCAACGATGTCATTTTTCTTCATTTTGAATTGAATTAAAGGTGAATAATTTCTTTTCTAACTTCTTTATCATTTGTCGTATAACCCACGCACGGCAGTTGTTGCGTTGTCCGGGCAGGGTGTCATATACTTTGGCAGCATCATCGAAATACTTGATAATCTTCTGCACGTCTGTCTTGCATATATCCATTATCCCGATGTGTTGAGGAAGAGATTAACCAACTCATCGAAGTACATTTCATCGGTTGGTATATCATCGTCCGAGTTCATTATTTCACTCGCAATGGACTTCTTGCGGTGTATGAGGTTGTAGATGGTGTGGTCGATTGTGCCACGCCCGAGCAGGTAGTAACAGGTTACGTTGTCTTTCTGACCTATGCGGTGCGCTCTGTCCTCACATTGGCAGCAGTCGGCATACGTCCAAGCCAATTCAATGAATGCCACGTTTGATGAGGCTGTAAGTGTCAGTCCAACTCCGGCAGCTTTGATTGAACAGATGATGAGGTTTACATCGGGGTTGTTCTGGAACGCATCGACAGAAGCCTGTTTGTTTACCATACTATCACGTCCTGTAACCGTTACCGCACGAGGGAACACCTTTTGCAGTTCGTCCACAATCTCGTGGAGCGAGCAGAACACAATGAGTTTCTTTCCGCTATCGAGGAATGTTCGGATAAAATCGACCGCCTGTGCTATCTTGCCTTTGGTGGCCAAGGAACGCAACGTCATAAAGCGCACAAGGGCTTCCATACGCATTTTGCGGCGTATCTCCCAATCGGTACACTCGGTGTACTCCTGCAAGTATGCGGCGAGGTCGGCGGCAGCAAGGTTGTATTCCTTGTCATTGGAAATCTCCACATACAAGTCCACTCGTGTTTTGTCGGGCAACTGCGGCAGCACCTTTGCTTTCTCTCGGCGTATCATACAGGTATCGTACAACTGCTTTGAAAGAACAAACAGAGGAACGGCAGGAACGGCGGTCTTATCTTTGGGGTCGGTGCAGTAGTCCGCCATAAACTTGGCACGTCCTCCGAACTCGCCTATGCGGTCCAATATGGAAAGTTGGGCGATTAAATCCTCGGGGCGATTGACAACAGGCGTACCCGAAAGGAGTATGCGATATTCCTTGCCAACGGACAAACCTTTGGTGAAGATTGTCTGCTGTGCGGAGGGGTCTTTCACACGGTGGCTCTCATCTATGATGATTGATTTGAACTGCTGCATCTGCGGACAGAACACTACGTCTTTCAGTCGGAACTGCTTGCCGCCCTTGATGTCCCACACGAAGTATTTGCGCAGGCTCTCATAATTGACGATGGCGACCTGATGCACGCCCATTGAGAGAAGATAACCCCACGTGGTGCGGACGTTATTGTCAAGCACAAGTGCGCTCTTATCGGTAAATTTCTCAAACTCACGTTGCCAATTGATTTTGAGTGATGACGGACAGATAACGAGGCAGGGGTATGCTCTTGCTGTATCGACTATGCCAATGCTCTGCAATGTCTTGCCCAATCCCGGCTCATCGCCGATGATAATGCGCTTATGCTCCAATCCGAAGCAGATGCCCTCACGTTGGTATTCGTAAGGCTCGACACGCAGATTATGTTTCAGTATATTGCTCATTTGAAATTCTCTATCTCTGTGATTAAATCTTCTTTATCTATCCCTTTGAGGTACTTGTATAGCACAAGGTCGATGCACTGATTGTAGAAGCGTTCAAACTCGTGTTGTTCCATTGCCGAGAATGATATGCTTTGGTATTCTATCTCCTTTTCGCCTCGTTCGTTGAGGCTTGTTTTGAAGTAGCCCAAGTCTCGCTTGAAGCGGCGCAGCATATCTTCCTCGTTGTGGACTTTGAAATATTCTGCAAGGTTGGACGGCAGGTTATCAAACGTGAGGCGTACCAATGCAAAGAACTTCTTGTGATGTTCGTAGTTGCGAGGGTTGCTAACCTTGCACTTGACAACAGAGCCGACACGAAGCCGTTTCTTCAAGTCGTAGTCGCTATCATAGAGCGGCACAAGACCGTGAGCCGTTACCTTGCAGAATATATCCATAGGGCTATTCAAAATCTTTCGATGAAGCGACAGCAAGGGCTATGATTGCGATTTGCACCTGCGTTTTATCTGCGCCAAACTTGTTAAAGTCCATAGGGATAGTTTCTTTTGTCAATTTCTCCCAACGTTCATCAGTCAATTTCTCGCCCATCAACATAAATGTTCCGGCTACCTCGTCTCTGTCAAACTCGACTTCGAGTTTCATTTTCTTGTTTTCTTCTGCCATAAATCTTTGATTATAAATTGTTGTTTGTTACAGGTGGGCATAAGCACCAATACTGAAATGCCAATTCTTCGTATTTCTCACGACCACGATTATAGACCTCATCGCCACGTGTGATGAACTTCTTAAATATGCGGCAGTTCTTTTTGCTGATGGCGTAGATGAAATCACGGTTGCTGTTTGCGATGTCCATATACCAGGCACGGCTTCTGTCCCAATCGAAGAAATCAACGGCTTCCTCGAACTGTTGCTGTGTGGCAGCGAATGTTGTTTTGAGGTCGCCACCGAAAGCACCGAGCCACCAATCCCATTTGCAACGGGTATCGAGTGTGAACGGAAATTCGCAGTATGTGAACTGCTGTGCCTTATTGACCATAAAGCGTTGCGTTTCGGCACATTCAAGCACTTTTGCAAGGAACGCATCTTTGCGTGCTTCCATACGGAGAGCCTTTTGCATTTCCTGTGCGTGTCGGAACTCATCTTCTGTGTATGGCACATCGTCCACTGTTAGGCGGTAGTAGTCCACCTTTGACGGCTCTGTGATGATGGCATCGACCAACGAGCCGAAGCGGAAAGCAGCTTCCTTATCGCCAAACTGCATACGTGGGTGCAAGATGTTTTTCAGTTCGGTGAGGTCAGAGTTACTGACCTCACTTCTGCTGTAATAGTTATCGCTCATAGTAATCATCGTAATCGGGTTCGTAATCTTCTTCGTACTCAACCTCGCCGACACCATCACACACTTCGCAGGTCTCCTTTTCGCCTTGTATGTAGTGTTGTCGCTTGGCTTCTGCTTCTTCCTCTGTCTTGGGGAGACACAACCACGTTTCTTCTGTACATTCGGTCTCTTCGTTTGTCTCGAAGTTGTAGGCGTGCCAATGGCAACCTTTACCGTTACAGGCTTCGCATTTTACATAGTGAGGCTCTTTCTCGTTCCACGGCGCACGTGGGTCGTGTTCTGCTCCGGGTGGGTAGTATCCGCTTTCGTACATAGTTACTTTGCTTTTACGTCCTCGACATATTCTACACTTTCGTCTTTGAGGTATATGCCCTCCTTGGCGAGTTTCTCACAGAATGTAATCTGCTTCTTGAACATCTTGGTAAGTTCCTCTACGGTGAGGGTACAACCCTCTTTGCTCCACCACATAGAGAGAATTGGCATAATGCCCTCGGGATTGAGCAGGTTGATTTTCTGTGCAACCTTAACCTTTGGTTGGTAGCCGGAAGAAACAATGGATTGCTGACCGAACAGGCTTTCCATTTCGGACTGCTGACGTGCCATTTCTGCCTTCTGCTTTTCTTCCTCCTCCTTGCGGCGGCGTTCTGCCTCCTGTTCCTCGGCTTCCTTGCGCTGACGTGCTTCCATTTCAGCCTTGATACGTGCAGCTTCTTCGGCTGATGCCTGTGCCATACGTTCGAGGTTGGTTTTCTTGGACGGCAGACGGTCGATGATGTACTGCTTTGTGCTGTCAATCTCGAACTCGTATTGCTCCTTGAACTGCTTGGCAAGGCGTTCCTTTGTCTCAATCTCTGCCTTGCGTATCTCATCTACTGTTATTCCGGCAGGAATGCGAATAAGGGTGTGCAGATTGTAGAGGAAGTCGGCAGGCAGTTCGGTTGAATAGCCCTTGACCTGTGCGAATGATGCTTCGTAGTTGTCGAGGGTAACGGCACTGTCAATGGCTGACAAAGCGTTGCAGTCTCTGTTCACGAGGGATTGGAACTGCTGCTTGAAATCGTCCTCAATGTCCTGTTTCATACGTGAACGAGCCTGTTCTATTTGTTGGCGTTCGTACTCCTTGCGGCGGCGTTCCTCTTCCTCAGCACGCTTCTTGGCGGCGTACTGATTGCGGAACTGCTGTAACTTGTATGGGATTGTATCGGCTTTGGTGGGGTCGATAGCATTTTCCATTACTGTAAACTCCTTGCGGATGTCATCAAATAGTTTGGTTACAGGTGAACGGCGTTCGTTCATCTTCTTCACGGTCTTACGTGCTTTCTCGATGTACTGTGCCGCCTGTTGGTCGAGTTCGTCCGTCATTCCTCCCTGTGCTTGAATGGCTTCAAGGATTGCTTGCCCGGCTTCGATACATTTCTCACGAGAGAGTTTGTTGTCTTGATATGACTGAGGAGTGGCAGACACTATGGTCTGAATGTTCTCCTGTCTAACGATTACTAATTCCTGTGACATAGTGGTATGGTGTTAGAAAGTGTCGTCTGCGTTGTTTGATTGCTGTGCAGGGTCGATTGTTACACCTGCGGACATATCGGGTGCAGGTGCGAAATGTTGTTCCTGCTGTTGAGGCTGTTCGGCTCCAACACCGCCGTATGGGTCGATGTCTGTTGGCTGTTGCTGCTCGATGATTTCTGTTTCGAGAGAAGAACCACGACCGATATTCAGTTTCGGATAGGTCTTGAATGCGTGCTTCACGCACTTCGCCATAAGGAAGCCTGTGTCTATCTGACCGTTCTTGTTGTAGAGTTCGTTAGAGTTGGTTACCCATTGGTTAGTCTTGCGGTCAAAGTATGAGTTCTGTTTATCGCTGTAACCTTTGAGGCGCATCCAATCCTGTTCTGTCATTACAGAATAGTCTATCGTACCATCGGCACGTGTAATCTTCAAGAAACAGGCGATAATCTTGTTGGACTTTCGAGGGAAAGCGGACATATAGTTCACTATCTTTTGTCCGTTCTGTTCGCCGTATTGGAATGTGTCGCCCTCGTACACGATAACAGGGTTGTCGGCGTGGCGTATCTGTCCGGCATTCTTACGGAGTACCAATTCGCCATATCCCGAAATGGTAAGGTTACATACTTTCTCCCAAATGTCGTTGCCCTGTTGGTTTGTGCCTACCTTGACATTGCGAGGAATGAGGTAACAGAGAGCCTGTGCGCCCGGTGCAAGGGTAAGACCTTTTACAGCGAGGTCGATAAAGGCGTAGAAGATTGATGTACCAGAGCACTCACGGAGGTTTGCCTTGTCTCTCAACTGTGAGTTGAAATAGATTGCTTCACGCTCGTACACCTGTTCGCCGCCCTCTTTCCAAATGGAGTTATAGACGTTGATGAATTGACTACGGACACGCTCATTGCGTATCACATCGGTTGCTTTTGTCTGTTGCAACTCTTGGGCTAATGATAATGCATTGCTCATAATGTTGAAAATTAAAGTTATTGAAATACAGTTGTCTGTTGTGGCTGCAAGCGGACTCGAACCGCTAACCCTCCATTGTGGCATACGACCCGGAGTGTAGTTCCCATTACTCTATACAGCCTTGTTGTTATATCTTGAAATAGTCCTGTTTTACGTTCTGTAATGCTCTCAACTCTGCCGTGCGGTACTCGACTTTGCCGGGTCGTTTGCAAGGCTCTATCTTGCCCTCTCTGCGCCACCTATCGACATTGCCACGTCCGAACATCGTGTATGCCTGTCGTTGGCTGATGGTCTCGGGGTCGTTGCGCACTTCGGAGAGCATACGCACTACCGAAGCTGCAACATCGTGGATGAATGTGTCATAGGTGACTGTCTTATCTGAAAAATTGAGTGTGAGCATTGTATTACTTCTTATTGGTTTGACCTTGACACGCAGGTGTCTTGTCGTACTCTACATTTCTTTTGAGCAGGGTGCAGTAACGACCATTCAACTGCTCATAGGCTTTTGCACACTTGGCGCAAATAGGATTGGTATGTGATGCCATAGTTAGAATATGCTTAATTGATGACCACGTTTCTTTACTGTGCGTTCGTAACGCTTGCATTCTTCTCTGAAAGGACAGTTGCCGGACTTGGCTTGCTGAAAGGCGGAATGAAAGGTGTCCCAATCCGCACCACGAAGAAAACCCATCAAGTCCATACAAAACCAACCCTTATCCATTGCTTTGTTCTCGCCTGTAATCTCGACAAGTCCGTTGCCTTTTGGTGTTCCCATTATTTTTCAACATAGTTTTTTAAGAAAATCATTGAACTCCACACGAGTAAGTGAGGCATAAGGCTCTCTTAAAACGACCCCACATTTACCGTCTTTTGTTGAAGATAAGGCAAGGATGCCTAAATCTCTCAAATCCATAATGAGAGGGTGCTGGAATGGCAGTTTTAGTTCATCGAACGAAACGGCAGGAATATCCAAGCAACCTTCGTTGTCCCTTTTTTCACGAGTTCTCACATAGACCCTTTGTGCTACCTCTTTCAATCCTCTGTTATTTATTGGGGGTGTTCTCATTACAATAATTCTCTTTTATATTGTTCTACTTTATCTGCTAATCTCTGTTCCGCTTCTGCTACATTCTGTTTTGCTCGTTCAACTTTTGCAAGTATCTTCTGCAACATTGCGTCATTCTCTTTATCGAAGAATAGTTCTCCTTGCTTCGAGGCGAGATATTTGGCGACATTCCTTTCTTGCAGGGTTATTTTACCTTTGAGTGCTACGAGTTGCTTTAAGTCTGCTGTGAAGCCCCAATCCTTTCCCTCTTGCAGGTAGTAGGTGCTGAATGTGTCGTAAACACGACCACGAGGATATTTGCATATCAGTTTTGCTCTGCGCCATTGAATAACCCAACCCCAACGGTCGATGAAATGCTTTGGAATTTCATATCGGAATATCTCGATACTTTCTCCGCTTTCAGTCCTGCGATAGAAGACAATGCGTACATACTCCTCTAATTTCAATTCTTTCTCGGCTTTCGCTATTGCTTTGGCAAACTCCAACGCATCTGCACCAATTCCTACCTCCTGCGCCATTGCTTACTTGTTTTTCTCTTCTTGGTACTCACGATAACTCTCACGAACGAGTATCCACATCAGATAGACGAACAGGAGAACGACACAAAAGCCGAATAATCCGATTGTTCCTTTGATGAGGTGGGCAATTCCCCACACGATTGTGCCAATTAGCATAAAGATTGACATTCCAAGTTGGCTGAGGCTCATAAACTTATCCATAGTGATTTTCAATTTATTTATGTTCATAAGTGCTTGTTTCTTTGACCAAAGACTTAGCGACTTCTTGGCATTTATCTGCAACTTCAAGCAAGTAGTCCACTTCTTTACGGTCTTCCTCTCTTGCGATAGATACATATCCGAGAGTTGATGTAATACTATGATGGTAGCGACCATCTTCAAACTTTGATTCTAATTCAATTGTTAGTTTCATATTCTTATTCGTTTAATAATGCTATTTTCAATCTTGTCGCATCAGAATTGATGCTAACATTACAGAATTGAAACAGACCTCTCATAAAGTGCATTGCTACATCTTCGTATGAAATGAACCTTTCAGAAAGCAATGACATTGCTAACTCGTTATCGTATGTGCTGATGAGGCGAAGTATCTCGATTTTCTTCAAGTACTCTCCATTCAGTTTTGCACGACTGCCTGTAAACTCGAAGTAGTATTGCTTATAATCGCCCAAAAATTGTGGAGACTTGAATTTCAAATCAAATGCTTTCTTATTAAGTCCTTTCATTACGCTGTTCTGGTTACTATTACGACACGTCTTTCACGGTCTGTCTCGGTCTTGTATGTTCTGTTCCATTTGAAACCGAGCATACTCGCCATACTTCTTGCAGTAGTGCATAGTGATGCAGGGAACTCCTTGCTATCGCCAATCTTCATAGGCTCTAATTCGCCTGTAATCGTCTTTTTCTTTGCCATTTTTTCGGTGATTTGAAGTTTAATGTTTAACTTTACGGTGCAAAGTAAAGAAAAACTTTACTAACAAGCAAGAAAAAGTGGACTTATTTTCAAGAAAAAATTTACTATTATGTGCATAGGGTTGAAAATCAAAGAGTTAATGAGTAAAGAAAAAATGGACGCTCCTACGCTTGCTCGGGAATTAGGCAAAACCAAACAAGCTGTCTATGATATGTTGGAGAAAGAGGATGTAAATACAGCCATCCTAAGACAACTTTCCAACATATTCAAAGTACCTGTAACTTTTTTCTTGACTGAAGAACAAGAAAACGGCAATCAAGAAGAACTTGACTTGTTGAGGCGTGAAGTGGTAGCCCTAAAAGAAGAAATACAAAGGCTAAAAGAATTGAAATTGCCTAATCGTAATGACAAACTTTACGACTTGTGGATGCAGTTTATGAGAAATCAAGCACAGCATCAAGAGATAATGAAAGAGATGGCAGCTATTTATGGAGGGACTGAGTGATGAAATTGTTTTTATACAATGAAAAATCATTCTTAAACAATAGCATCGTTAGGATATTAAATTATATCATACTTGGTATTGTTTTGGTAGGTGGCATCACTAATGCGTCTTCATTATCCCTTTCATTTGGAATAATCATCATAATATCTTTTTCTGTATCAATATTAAGTTCTGTAATAACATATAAGGTCATCTCTGACACAGAGTTCTATGAATGGGATTACACAGAAAGAAAAAAGAAATTCCGTTTCACTATTAAGTATATGCTACTTTGCGTATTTATTAGTTCATTATTTACATTTAGCATTGTTATAGCATATTTGGCTATATCAGAGAATAATATGTCGTTATTAGGTGAGGCTATATTCATATTCCCAATTGTATTCTTTGCATTCAATATGTGCAATATTATAAGTCTATATCATCCTGTTTTTGAGAGTGATTTAACATTGGGTTATAAAATTCAAAAGAAACCAGATAATTGGCAAGATAGAGGGCGAGAGATAAAGAATGAAGATGAAATAAAAGAAATAATGCATCGTGATTTTGGAATTTAGAGATTATGAGAAAGGTTGTTTATTACATAGCATTGGTCGCACTATTTATCGTGTGTATGCTTGGAGTGACATTCATAATGACACTTATTGAAGAATGGTTTGATGTTAAGTTAGGGCAATTACTAATGAATTTCGGCTTCTTGGTAGGTATAGGTTTGTTCTTATCTCTAAAACCCCTAATACAAATATGGTTGAAAGATAAATCCGAAAATGAGCAAAAATAGCCCTGCTGACAAACTGTTGTACGACATTTCACAACTCGCTGAAAAGCAAGCCTAATTAACAGCGGCTCAGGCTGCTGTTGAGGAATAATCAACAGATTGTAAATCAATATGATAATGAAGGAGGTTCGCTTTTGCGGACCTCCTTTGCTTTCTATCATATAGTTATCTTTATGTTGTACTAAATTTGCAAGTGCATTTAGTGCCCTACCGCATTCATACCATCTATCAAATCTTGGTAAGTTGCTACTTTGTGGTACTTCACATTGGCTGTGGAAATGGTGTTGAACAATTTTTCGGCACAATCAATCTTGGCTCGCTCGATGGCAGACAAGTCCATTGAGGACTTTGAACCTTTGGTTTCGGCTACGAAGAAGATGTGCTTCACGTCATTCTTTTTCATTGCGATAGCCTAGTCTAGGGCGTAATTGCCCACGCTGCAAGGCTTGTTTACTTCGTGTACATCTTCACCCAATAGTTCGGCATCCATTCTAGTACCATACTTATCTACACAGATTCGCGAACTACGACCTACCTTTTGGCGCTTGGCGGTGGTGGAATTGCTATGCCGTAGCGTACAGATTTGGAACACAATTCAGATTGTCCCAACCTTCACGCAAGGCAGAGTGGGAGAATATGAAGCGTGTAGGCTCTTCGAAACTCAATAAACGTTCTTTGTTCTTCTACAGGCATAACGAGATGTGTATATAACACATTAACGGGGCATCTACCGTTACTTTGTTCTTGACTACGACTGAAATTTTCTCAGGATTTCAAGATGTCAACAGCAAAGCGTTGTATAAACGCCTTAAATTATGTCATCGCTTTTGGCTTCGATATATTTGGCAGACGTAAAGCAATAATGCAAAAATAGCACGTTATTTCGATACTTGAAAGTTATGCGGAGAAAAACTTGGTAGCGTCATATAGGTTGTGTAAACGTCTTTAATGTAGGATGTATAAAAACTTTCTGAGGTTTAAATTCGTTTTCGATGTAGGGGGACGAATTGACGGTTCGTGCCAAAATGGCTGCAAATATTCTATTTTTTGAAAGTGCATCTGTTAAAGTCTGTCATTTTGACTTTTAATGTGCGGTGGTACATAACTTGTTTCTCTATTTGTGAATGTTTAATTAAAATAACGGCTAATTATGAATTTCAACAACTTTACGATTAAGGCACAGGAGGCTGTGCAAGAAGCTGTTAATTTTGTGAATCAAAACGGACAGCAAGTGATTGAACCAGCACATTTGATGGCTGGAGTGCTGAAGGTTGGTGAAAATGTAACCAACTTCATTTTTCAGAAACTTGGACTTAATGCCCAACTCATGAATAATATGGTTATGAGCGAAGCTGTTTCTAAACCTAAAGTGAGTGGGGGAGAACCCTATCTGAGCAGGGAAACAAATGAGGTGTTGCAGAAGGCGGTTGGTTTGTCGAAATCTATGGGTGACGAATACGTGTCGCTCGAACCTATCATGCTCGCATTGTTGCTCGTTGATAGCAGTGTGTCGAAGATGATGAAGGAGATGGGATTTACAGAGGATGGACTGAGAAAGGCTATTCAAGAACTCAGGAACGGTGAGAAGGTTACGAGTCAGTCGAGTGAAGATACATATCAAGCTCTTGAGAAATATGCTACAAACTTGATAGAACAGGCAAGGACTGGTAAACTTGATCCAGTGATTGGTCGTGATGATGAAATAAGGCGTGTTCTTCAGATTCTGAGTCGACGAACTAAGAACAATCCGGTTCTTATTGGTGAACCTGGAACAGGAAAGACTGCGATAGTTGAGGGTCTTGCTCACCGTATTTTAAGAGGTGATGTGCCTGATAATCTTAAGGATAAGAGTCTTTATTCGCTCGATATGGGTGCGCTTATAGCTGGTGCTAAGTATAAGGGAGAGTTTGAGGAGAGATTGAAAAGTGTTGTAAATGAGGTGACTAAGAGTGATGGAAACATTATTCTTTTCATCGACGAGATTCACACTCTTGTGGGTGCCGGTAAGAGTGAAGGTGCAATGGATGCTGCAAACATTCTTAAACCTGCATTGGCGCGTGGAGAACTCAGGAGTATAGGTGCTACGACTTTGGATGAGTATCAGAAGTATTTTGAGAAGGATAAGGCTTTGGAACGTCGATTCCAA
>JAZOQA010000023.1:0-7643 GCA_045655765.1 Eubacteriales bacterium
GTCACGTTAAAATTAAGGTTGAACCCCTTGAACCCGGTGCCGGTTATGAATTTGTTAACAACATAGTTGGTGGTGTTATTCCTAAAGAATACATCCCCGCTGTTGACGCAGGTGTACAGGGCGCTATGCAGTCCGGTGTACTTGCAGGCTACAACGTAGTTGACGTTAAGGTTACTCTTTACGATGGTTCTTACCACGAGGTTGACTCCTCTGAAATGGCGTTCAAGATTGCCGGCTCTATGGCATTCAAGGAGGCTATGAGACGTGCTGATCCCGTTCTTACCGAGCCTATTATGAAGGTTTCTGTAACTACTCCCGATGATTATATGGGCGATATTATTGGTGACATCAACTCTCGCCGCGGTCAGATGGACTCTATGGAGCAAATTGCTCCCGGCGTTTCGAGAATTTACGCTCACGTTCCGCTTGCACAGATGTTTGGTTATGCAACCGCACTTCGTTCCCGTTCTCAGGGACGAGCAGTCTATGTAATGGAGCCTGATGGATTCCAGGATGTTCCTAAGAATATTCAGGAAGAAATCATCAAGAACCGTGCAGCGAAGTAATTCGCAAAAGCGGACAAACTCAGTTCTATAAGGGCTTATAGCCCTTTAGATAAACAAAAAATCAAAAAAATATTTATATTCAGGAGGATTATTCAAAATGGCAAAGGCTAAGTTTGAAAAAACCAAACCCCACGTTAACATTGGTACCATCGGTCACGTTGACCACGGTAAGACCACCCTCACTGCTGCAATCACCAAGACCCTTTCTCTTGCAAACGGATCTGAGTTCCTTGATTACAGCCAGATCGACAACTGCCCCGAGGAGAGAGCTCGTGGTATCACAATTAACTCCAGACACGTTGAGTACGAAACTGACGCTCGTCACTACGCTCACGTTGACTGCCCCGGCCACGCTGACTACGTTAAGAACATGATCACCGGTGCTGCTCAGATGGACGGTGCTATCCTTGTTGTTGCAGGTACTGACGGCCCTCTTGCACAGACTAGAGAGCACGTTCTTCTTGCTCGTCAGGTTGGCGTTCCTGCACTCGTTGTATTTATGAACAAGTGCGACATCGTTGACGACGAAGAACTTCTTGACCTCGTTGAGATGGAGATCCGTGACCTCCTTAACGAGTATGAGTTCCCCGGCGATGACATTCCGATCATCCGTGGCTCCGCTCGTGAGGCTCTTACCTCCAATAACGGTCTTGTCGCTCCCGAGTTCGCTTGCATTAAGGAGCTTATGGCAGCAGTTGACTCTTACATTCCTACTCCTGACAGAATGGCAGATCTTCCCTTCCTTATGCCCGTTGAGGACGTCTTCTCCATTTCCGGTCGTGGTACCGTTGCTACCGGTCGTGTAGAGCGTGGTACCATTAAGATGGCTGACACCGTCGAGATCGTTGGTCTCAAGGAAGAGTCTTCTTCTACCGTTGTTACCGGTATTGAGATGTTCCACAAGCTTATGGACTATGCTGAGGCAGGCGACAACGTTGGTCTTCTTCTTCGTGGCGTTCAGAAGAACGAGATTGAAAGAGGTCAGGTTCTTTGCAAGCCCGGCTCTGTTCAGCCTCACACCAAGTTTGTAGGTCAGGTTTACGTTCTTACCGAGAAGGAAGGCGGCAGATCCAAGCCCTTCTTCTCCAACTACAGACCTCAGTTCTATTTCAGAACCACCGACGTTACCGGTATCATCACTCTTGACGCTTCCAAGGAAATGGCAAGACCCGGTGACAACCTTGAAATCACCGTTGAGCTCATCACTCCTATCGCTTGCGAGAAGGGTCTCCGTTTCGCAATCCGTGAGGGTGGCCGTACCGTTGGTTCGGGTCAGGTTACTGACATCATTGCTTAATTTACAAGCAAGGATAAATAAGGCATAATGCCAAAAAGATGCTGCTCGACATTCTCAAATTAGGAGTGTCGGGCAGTATTGTTAAAAATGCATAATTGCGTTTTTATATGAATAAGTATATAATAAATAATGAAGCTTTTTAGCTTCTTTTAAAATATTTTCTTTGGGGATTGGTGAGATTCCATACCGGCAGTATAAAGAGTCTATTCTCTCTTTGAGTCTGCGAAGGGTGCTTTTGTACCCCCGATGAGGTGAAACTCCTCGACCGACGGTCAAAGTCCGGATGTGAAAAGAAAATGGGCAAATTTTGCCCGAATTTTCTGTCTCCGCCCGTGTTTTTTACAAAACGGACGGGTTTTCTTTTGCCCCAAATACGGAGATGAAAAATGAAAAAAAAGACAAATCAGAATTTGAAATATATAACAGGCGTTGCCATCTTTTCAGCGCTTGCCTTTGGAGTGACGCTTGTATTCAGAATACCTGTATGGTTTTTGACCTTTGATGCAAAGGATGCTGTAATCGCAATAGCCTCATTTGTATGGGGGCCTCTTGCCGCAATACCTATGGCATTCATTGCCGCATTGCTTGAGTTTGTTACAATCAGCGACACGGGGTGGTACGGATTTCTTATGAACGTAGCATCGACGCTCGCTTTCGCACTCACATCATCGTTGATTTACAGATTTAAAAGAACTCGCAACGGCTCTATAATTGCTATATTTTCTGCCGTTGTTTCCGTGTGTGCAGTTATGATGCTGATGAATATTTTGATTACGCCCTACTATATGGGAATTCCGAGGGGGGCGGTCTTCGAGCTGCTTCCGACGTTCCTTTTACCCTTTAATTTTGCAAAGGCAATGCTCAACGGTGCAATAGTTGTGCTTCTGTATAAGCCTATTGTTACAGCCCTTCGTCTTGTCGGATTTGCAAGGGGTTCAGCACGCAGCAAGGATCTAAGGCTTAATAAAACCTCCTTAATAATGCTCATATTCGGTGCCGTCACACTGACTGTTGCGGTGGTTTTGCTCGTTGTACTCAGACTCAAATACAATACTTAATACCGGCTAAAATTTAACACGCCCTACCACTTTACGTGTGTAGAGCGTGTTTTTTATATTTTTTATTTCTTTGCCTTTCTCTTTGTTTTTAAACCGCACAACGCACAAGAATCAACAAAGGCATAGTAAGTTTTCATTTTGACACTAAACGGTTGATTTTAGACATTTTTTGTAAAATATTAAAAAGGTCTTGACAAAGGAAAGAAAAAGGTGTATCATAGACAAGATTTGAGAATTATTCTCGATTTTGATTTTTGGGAAAATCGTTGTGCAAAGCACGATAACGAAAATTAATTTAAAATTTGTGAGGTTGCCATTGAGCGACTTAATGGAGAAAAAATGATTTATAATACAGAAAAACGCTCGGAAATAGTTTTGTTTTTCGAGTCGCATTCCGATGAGGAGTTTACTCTTGAAGAGATATGCTCCCGACTTTTGACGGACGGTCACGGAAAGAGCACGGTTTACAGAATCGTCTCAAGACTTGTAGATTCGGGCTGTGTGAGACGCATTTCGGACGGGCATACACGCCGTGTCACGTATCAATTTGTAGGAGGCGAGCATTGCAGAGGACATTTGCATTTGAAATGTAACGGGTGCGGAAGACTTTTCCATCTTGATAATAAGGTCTCAAGTGCTATCGGGGACGCACTTGTGCGTGAGCGTGGCTTTACTCTTGACAGCGGAGCAATTTTGTTCGGTCGCTGTGAGAATTGCGGAGGTGATAAGTAATGAATTTGTTACACGTACACGCACCGACAAGCATAAGCCTTTACGGATTTTTGGACGAGGTGCTGCTCCATACTCTTCTTGACGTTTTGAAGCTTATTCCGCTTTTATTCTTAACTTATCTTTTGATGGAGTTCATAGAGCATAAGGCTTCGGAGAGTACTGCAAGGTTTCTTGAACGGTCAGGACCCATAGCCCCTGCAATCGGTGCGGCGGCAGGACTTCTTCCGCAGTGCGGATTTTCCGCCTCGGCGGCGAATCTTTTTTCTGCGAGAGTTATAAGCTTTGGCACGCTTATTGCCGTCTTTCTTTCTACCTCTGACGAAATGCTTCCTATATTAATATCGGGCAGTGTCGGTATGAAAACATTGTTATTTATCCTTTTATACAAATTTGCCGTAGCTCTTTTTGTTGGCTTCGCTTTGGATTTTGTGTTGAAAATCTTTGGTAAAAAGAAAGAGGAAATCAACATTGACGAAATTTGCGACAACGACAACTGTCATTGCGAAAGGGGAATTTTTTATTCTGCCTTGCACCACACGCTGACTATAACCTTGTTTGTAGTCTTGGCAACCCTTATTCTTAATACTGTGATATTCTTTATCGGTGAGGAGCGTATCGGTGCACTTGTCGGAGACGTTCCCGTTTTAAGCCATTTTTTTGCGTCGCTTATCGGCTTAATTCCGAACTGTGCATCGTCGGTGGTGCTTTCCACCCTTTGCAAAGAGGGCATAATTTCCGTCGGCACTATGCTTGCAGGGCTTTTTTCGGGAGCGGGCGTTGGTTTACTTGTGCTTTTCAAGGTCAATAAAAAGAAAAGGGAGAACCTTTTAGCCGTTCTTGTGCTTGTTTTGACCGGCACAGCTTTCGGACTTTTGGCGGAGCTGATTCCTGCTTTGAAATTTTAAAAAAACTTAAATTTTAAAAAAGAGGTAGTAATATTAAAAAGTTTGTGATATAATCTATTATGATAAAAAGTACTAAACCGTCGCACGCACCGAGCTATACCGTGCGACAGAAAAGCAAAGCTTCGCTCGGTAAGAAAGGAAATTTGAAATGAAAAAAAGATTGGCTATCGTAGGATACGGCGGACAGGGGGCGTGGCACGCAAATTGGTCAATGAAGAGCGACGTTGTTTCGCTTGCAGGAATATATGACATCGCAGAGAAGCGCGTTATGGCGGCAAAAGAAAACGGAATTCATACATACGCCAGCCGTGAGGAGCTTCTTGCGGACAAGAGCGTTGATATCGTTGTTTGTGCAACGCCAAACGACGTTCATAAGGAAATCGTAATTGATGCGCTTAATGCAAAAAAGCACGTAATTTGCGAAAAGCCTGTTGCACTTTCGGTTTCTGATTTTGACGATATGGTTTCGGCAGCAGAGAAAAACGGCGTTTTCTTCACCGTTCATCAGAACAGACGCTGGGACGTTGACTATCTTGCTATAAAGAGCCTTATAGACTCGGGCGAGATTGGCGAGACTATTAATATTGAATCCCGTGTTCACGGCTCACGGGGCATTCCCTCTGACTGGAGATGTCATAAGCTCTACGGCGGCGGAATGATACTCGACTGGGGGGTGCATCTTATAGACCAGATGTTAAAGCTAATTCCCGAAAAAATCACAAAGGTTTACTGTGAGATTACAAACATCACAACCGATGAGGTTGACGACGGCTTCAATCTCCACCTCACCTTTGAATCGGGCAAGCGTGCGACAGTAGAGGTCGGCACCTATAATTTCATCGCTATGCCGAGATTCTATATGCAGGCAAAGAGCGGATCGGCTTACATCGAGGATTGGCAGAAGAAGTGCTGGGTTGCAAGGCTCAAGGCGTGGAACGAAAAGGATGTCCTACCCGTTCAGACCGCCGCAGGCATAACCAAGACAATGGCACCCCGTGATGAAATTACCATTGATTCTTACGAAATTGAGCGTCCTGTGTCAGACGTGCACGACTTCTACCGCAACTACGTAGCGGCAATAGACGGTAAAGAAGAGCAGCTTATAAGGAACTGTGAGGTCAGACGTGTCCTGCTCGTTATGGAGGCGGCGTTCAAGTCCGCAGAAACGAACAGTGCTATTATAACCGAAATTTAATAAAAAAGAACAGCGAAAAATGATATGCACCTCCAAAAGTGTCTAACTTTTGGGTTCACTTCAAAATTCGCTGTTCTTTTTTTTAGGACTGCAAAGCTAATCCTTTACATATTCTATCAGATCCGTTATTTCGCATTCAAGAGCGGTGCAAAATCTGTTTAAAACGTCGCTGTCGTAACGTACAACCTCGTTTTTGTAATAGTTGTCAACAATATGATATTGTACGTTAGCCCTCTTTGCCAAAGCGTAGCGTGATATTCCGCAAGAGGTAAGATATTTATCGAGCTTCAGACGAACCATACTTCATTTCTCCTTTGTATATATTTTAATAAATATATACTTACTTGACAATTCCTATAATAAGGTATATACTTATATAAGTATATAAACAAGGAGATGATTTTATGCGTGTTTTAATTGTAGGTTCTCGTCAAATCACCGAATTTGATTTAAGCAAAATCGTTCCAAAAGAGGCGGGTTTGATAATAAGCGGAGGAGCAAAAGGAATAGATAAACTTGCAGAGAAGTATGCCGATGATAATAGAATTTCAAAGTTGATTTTACAACCGCAATACAAAAAATTCGGAAAATCTGCCCCGTTAAAAAGAAATGAACAGATGGTTGAAATCGCAGATAAGGTTATAGTAATATGGGACGGATATTCAAAAGGCAGTTTTTACACTTTTTGTTATGCCGAGCGTATGAAAAAAGATGTTTTGCTAATACGCTATGCAAAAGAAGCCGATATTTAATAATAAAAAGAACAGCGAAATTTTCGCTGTTCTTTTCATTTTTAGGACTGCAAAGCTAATCCTTTACATATTCTATCAGATCCGTTATTTCGCATTCAGGGAGCGGTGCAAAATCTGTTTAAAACGTCGCTGTTGTAATATCAAGCGGAGTTCAGCTGTCGGGGGAATAAATCGGGTATCTGCGTGTCTTAAATAAAAAATAGCATTTTGAAATCCGCTTTTTTGTCTTCTTGTTTTTTGCAGTTACCGTCTTGTAAAGCTGGTGAAGACCTTTGGTTCTCTTTCAGGTAAAGGCAGGCTCTCCTTTGCAAGAGCGATAGCACGCATAAGGAATGTCATATTTCTTGCCAGTGTTCTTACTGTGCGAAGTCCCTCCTTGTCCTCGGCGACGTCCTCAGCGACAGCTCCGTGCACCTGATTCCAATAGCTTGAGGTTGCAATGGGCATCTCGGAAATAGAGAAGTATTTGTTGAGCACGTCAAAACTTGCCGTAAGACCGCCACGTCTTGCAACAGTGACGGCAGCTCCGACCTTCATACGCTTGTCTGCACTCGAGCTGTAAAACAGTCTGTCAAGCAGGGCAAGCATTGAGCCGTTTGGCGATGCGTAATATACGGGAGAGGCAAGAACAACTCCGTCTGCCTGCTCAAGAAGCTTTGCCACCTCGTTTACCTCGTCGTCAAAGACGCATTTGCCGAGCTTTTTGCATTTTGCACAGCCAATGCAGCCACGAATGGATTTTGCCCCTACTGTAAAGGTGCTGCACTCAACTCCCTCTTTTTCAAAGACACCAATCATTTCTTCAAGGACGTTTGCGGTGGTCCCCTTTTCGTGGGGGCTTCCGTTTATTATAAGCACATTTAGCTTCTTCAAGCCTGTTTTCCCTCCGTTTCGGTTTTAATTATATTATACACAGGAAAGTCGCAAAATGCAACCGCTTTTAACTGTGTTTACAAAAAGATTTACATTTCTTTCTTTTATCGCTATTGCATAAAGTGTAAATATATGATATAATTATTATGATATTTAAAACTTATGCCTGAAGTTCGCTTTACGGCGGGACGGAGAAAAATTATGGACGCAAGGGAAAACGTTTTCGTAAGTCTGCTTTATCCCAACGAGCAGAGTAGAGATTTTC
>JAZOQA010000024.1:0-21912 GCA_045655765.1 Eubacteriales bacterium
CAGCGCTGAGAAGACCAGGGTATTAATGCTCAGAAGGTAGGAAAAGAACTCTCGCACAACGTCGATCCTTCCCATATTTCCTGCGAAGATGAAGAAGAAAACGAAGGTGAAAAGCAGTCCGTAATCCACCTGCAACAGCGCCTGTCTGTCAAGAATGAGCAGCGCCAGCGGAATTACGATCAGTCCAAGCTGATAGGGAACACCGCGGAAAACTATCGCAATAGTGAACGCAAAAAGCAACAAATATACCGCAGTCCTCACGGGCGGCAGGCTCGCCGCACGCTCGCCGATCTCAAGTGGCTCGCTCTTTACGAAGATAAGACAGCACCCGGTTATCAGCACGATCGATACTATAAACGGAATAAGCATTATCCACATAAACTCGCCCGTCGGTATCTCAAATCGCGTGTAAAGATACAAATTCTGCGGATTTCCGAACGGCGTCAGCATTCCTCCGAGGTTGGCTGCAATATTTTGCATAATAAAGGTGAATGCCATATATTTCTCCTTTCGTGCCGTATGAAGCACGAAGAAGCCGAGGGGCAAAAAGGTGAGAAGTGCCATATCGTTGGCAATGAGCATAGAGCCGATGAACGTGATATAGACTATTCCAAGCACGCTCATACGTGCGGTTTTGAAGCATTTAACTATCTTTCTTGCAAGGGTGTAGAAGAAACGCACGTTTCTGAGTGCACAAACAACCGCAAGCACGGAGAACAGACAGCTGAGCGTTTTGAAATCAAAATAGCCGAGGTATTCCTTGTCGGGCGGCACGATAATTGACGTGATGAGTGCCGCTATAAACGCTATGCACGTGACGGCGTTGTTTTTTATAGCCGCTTTTATAAAGCCGCGCCTTGTCATTTCTCGCTCCCCCCTCTTTTTTAATATATTGCCGAAATAATTATACACCTTTCACGGGAAAAATCAAGAGCTTTTTGGAAATTTGCATGAGATTGTTTTTAAAATAAAAATTGACAAAACAAGTTGACTTTTTGCGCGCTTTGCGCTATAATTTTGTTGTACTGGTGGAGGGCAAAATGGTTGAAATTGAAAATAAGAAATTAAGAGGATACAAGTTTATAGATTTGTTTGCAGGGATGGGTGGATTCAGAATTGCTTTAGAATCACTCGGTGCTGAATGCGTATACTCAAGCGAATGGGATATTCCGGCTCAAAAGGTTTATGAAGAAAACTTCGGAGAAACTCCTGATGGCGATATTACAAAAGTTGATGAAAGCTCCATTCCTTGCCACGATATTCTCTGCGCCGGATTTCCTTGTCAGTCTTTTTCTATTAGTGGAAAGCAACGTGGGTTTGAAGATAGCAGAGGAACTTTGTTTTTTGATGTAGCAAGAATTGTGAAAGCCAAGAAGCCTAAAATTGTATTTATGGAAAATGTTAAAAATTTTGCGACACACGATAACGGCAGGACTTTACAAGCTGTAAAAAATACAATGGAAGATCTTGGCTATGATTTTTATCAAAAGGTATTAAATTCTGTCGATTACGGTATTCCGCAAAAACGGGAACGAATTTATATGGTTTGTTTTAGAAAAGACTTAGGTATAAACGAATTTATATATCCTAAAAAGATCAAGCTTGTAAGACACGTTGAGGATTTTTTGTTGCAAGATGAAGAACAAGTGAAGCATTTGTATATTTATAGATCTGATGTTAAATTCAACAGCACAAAGGATGACACCTACAGCAACAAATCTATTCGTCTTGGCATTGTTAATAAGGGTGGACAAGGAGAGCGTATTTACAGCACAAAGGGTATAGCTATTACTCTTTCTGCTTACGGTGGTGGCGTTTTCGCAAAAACGGGGGGATATCTTATTAATGGGAAAACTCGCAGATTGCATCCAAGAGAATGTGCCAGAATTATGGGATATCCGGACACCTATAAATTAGCAAAAAATGCAAATCAAGCATATAAACAACTCGGCAATTCTGTTGTAATTGATGTTTTGCAATTTATAGCCTGTCAAATTGCAAACGTGTTGGAAAGATGAATGAGATAGATTTTAAGGCGTGGTTACAGTCACGAAATACAACTAAAAAAGTTCAAGGCGATTTAATTTCAAGAATCAAACGCCTTGAACGTGTATTTGAGAATATTGACATAGACGAGGAATACAGAAAAGATAAGTGTTGTTTTATTCTTTCTCTATTCAAAAATAAAGGATTAAATCCCAATATGAAAAAGCTTGAAGCTTTCGGACTCCCTATAGGACAGTATCAATTAAGCACTTATAAATATGCCCTAAAAAAGTATATTTCCTTTATCGAGTCAAAAGGTTTATAAACTCGTTATTTGAAATTGGATTTATTTTAGGGTTAAAATCCACGGAAAATATAACATTAGCATTAAACGTATTTGAAAGCCTTCTGATTTCATATACGTTTTCTCTTTTTGAAAACATATATTCCGTTCCGTTCAAAACAAATCTTTCGTTGTGTAGTTCAATCGTAGAACCGACAAAGAGCCTTTCTCCCGAGCAATGCAAAGAATTCACAGTGTAGTTTTTATTGATAAATTGTTTTACGATGCCCATTTTACCTGAGCCTACATTTCTCGAGCCACTACGTTTTACTCTATATGTAGCAGATATTTCAAAAACATATTTTATATCGTCTATTGAAAAAATATCAAAATTGTTTGTAATAATATATTCAGCTTTTTTGGTTTTATAGTAGTTTTTTATCCAATCTGCGAAGATTTGAGAGCTGTTTTCTATTTCAATAGCCTTTCCCTTTGTTCCTGCCTCTTTGAATGCCTGAAAATCCATATTCATATGTTCAATTATTGCTTGGGAATATTGATTAATCGGCGTAACGTTTAATTGGCTATAGTCAAAGCTTTGTGTTTTTATGTTTGGCAATAGCACAAATTGCCCACATTGAGCAGGGCAATGCTTTGCTTCTATATAAAACGATTTGCCGCTTTTTGTCACGGCTTCAATATCGGATGTTGTGGAAATACTTTTTCCTTTCCATATAAATTGTGCATATGTACCAAATTTGCTTTGTAAATACGTAACACAAGATTTTTCAAAATCTTCCCAAATTTTAACCACTTCTTTTATCTCCTTGTTTATTAATAAATTCAAGAATGGACGCACCCGGTGCCTTGATAACGTTTACGGTCATTGCATTTTTGGCCTGCATAAGCAGAGATGCCTGTCTGCAACAGCATTTTAACTCTCAAAGATATTCTTTGGGAAAACCTTGTAACGACAAGGCTTCAAAGCCTGTTAGTTCGAAAACGGTTTTGTTTTTTACATACAAAATACCATCTCGTTGTGCTATTAGCGTTGGGCATTTTCCGTCATATATTCTCAAATCGCTCGTTCGTGTATTTATAATTTTGCCCTACGTTTGAGTTTAATCCGCAGTACCGCACTCATTAGCATCATAGCTTATGAGAATTGCTCTTTTCTCTCAAACAAGGTATAGCTTGGTAACGGTGGCAGCCGTGTTCCAAAGCTTGCTCTTAGCTTTGACAAGACCGAATCGGGATGAAGAACGTCCACCCCTGCGCATCGGCTTAAATCAATCGCCGACTCTTTCTATCATTCGAAAAGGGCATAAGTTTTTGCCATTGTATTTAAGAAAATAATTCTTAAATTAAACACATTTAATCTTAAAAATGCGATTTTGTCAATAGGAAATATCAACTCTTGACGATATTTGTTGGTTTTGCGTAAAAAAGCGAGACGTTTTATTTTCATTTTTGGATAATTTTACATTGAAAAAATGTTTGACATTTCAAAAAAGTTGTGATATAATTTTTTTATAAAAACTGTGACGAAGACGGTACGGTGAAAAAGCTCGCAGAGAATCGGCGGTTGGTGCAAGCCGATAGCTTATAGCCAAGCTACCTATCACTTCTGAGTTGGCGGTTCGAGCAAAGAGCTTTGCCAGGACCCCCCGTTCCCCGCGTTAAGGGATAGGACTTGTTGGAGTCTGAAGTGGCGTTTATCGCAATTTGAGTGGTACCGCGGGTGTATATTTACTCGTCTCAAGATTTATATCTTGAGATTTTTTTGTTTTTTAGGAGCTTTTGCGCTTCATTAATATTAAATTAACTTAAAATTTCATTAAGTAATTAAGCTTTATTATACTTTATTATAAATAGGAGGAAAAAGCAATGACAAAACCGACAGACACCAATCAACTTCAAAGGATTGCTCTTAGAATTCGCGAGATGCGTCATATTCTCGGTTATACTACTGCTCAGATGGCAGAGATGACCGATCTCTCGGAGGAAACGTACATTTCCTACGAATCCGGTGCAGTTGATTTACCCTTTACGTTTATGCACAAGTGTGCAAAGGTGTACGGCATAGAGATTACCGACATTCTTGAGGGACACAGTGCAAAGCTGTCGGGCTACACCATTACCCGCAAGGGCGAGGGTCTTACCACCGCAAGCGAGGACGGAATCACTATTCAGGATATGGCACCTCTTTTCCGTCAGAAGCTTGCAACGCCTTATTGGGTTACTTACGAATATTCCGAGGAGCTGCAAAAGCTTCCTATAAATACAGTTACGCACAGAGGACAGGAGTTTGACCTTGTATTAAAGGGCTCAATGCGTATAAAAATCGGCGACCGTGAGGAGGTTTTGCGTGAGGGCGACAGCGTGTTCTTCAAGTCCTCGACACCCCACGGAATGATTGCTATTGACGGGGAGAAGTGCGTGTTCCTTGCTATGGTTATGGCAAGCGACACCACCGACCAGCCGATGTATATCGGAGGGGCGGAGCATAAGACTGCTCAAAGGGCTCCTCTGCTTTGTGAGAAGTTCATCAAGCCCACAGAGGATGAAAACGGCGTTCTTGTAGATATAAATTACGCAAACGAGGACAAGTACAATTTTGCCTTTGACACCGTTGACGAAATTGCACGCAAGAGTCCCGACAAATTGGCTATGCTCCATATTTCCAACGATATGACCGAGCGTAGATTTACGTTCAAGGACATAAAGGACGCATCATCTCAAAGTGCGAATTACTTTAAATCCCTCGGCATCAAGCGTGGCGACAGAGTTATGCTCGTCTTGAAAAGGCACTATCAGTTCTGGTTTGCTATCCTCGGACTTCACAAGCTCGGTGCGATAGCTATCCCCGCAACGAATCAGCTCGTGGAGCACGATTTCACGTATCGCTTTAATGCTGCGGGAGTCAGTGCAATTCTTTGCACCTCTGACGGCGACACTGCAAATCAGGTTGAGCTTGCGGAAAAGAAGAACGGACTTTCCCTTACCAAAATTATAGTGGGAGGAGAAAAAGACGGCTGGCACAGCTATGACAGCGAGTACGTGCTGTTTAGCCGCAGATACGTCAGAGAAGACGATGCTCCGTGCGGAAATGACCCGATGCTTATGCTCTTCACCTCGGGAACGACGGGCTATCCAAAAATGGCAATGCACTCGTACAAGTACGCTCTTGGACATTACGTCACGGCAAAATATTGGCATCTTTGCGAGCAGGACGGCTTACACTTCACTATTTCCGAAACAGGCTGGGGCAAGGCTCTTTGGGGCAAGCTCTACGGTCAGTGGCTCTGCGAGGGCGGAGTATTCACCTACGACTTTGACAGATTCGATTCGGCGAAGATACTTCCGATGTTCGCAAAGTATAAGATTACTACGTTCTGCGCACCGCCTACGATGTACAGAATGCTTATAAAGCAGGATTTGAGTCAGTACGACCTGTCCTCCATTCGCCACGCCACAACTGCGGGCGAGGCACTGAACCCCGAGGTGTTCTATCAGTTTGAAAAGGCTACGGGGCTTCGCATCGCAGAGGGCTTTGGACAGACCGAGATGACCCTTGGTATTGCAAATCTCTTCGGCACGCAGCTGAAGCCCGGTGCTATGGGCAAGCCCGTTCCGGGATACGGTATCGACCTGGTTGATATGGACGGAAATCCCGTGCCCGACGGTGTAAACGGCGAAATCGTTATTCGCACGCATCCGAAGACTGCCTGCGGAGTGTTCCTCGGCTATTACCTCAACAAGGAAGCAACAGACGGTGTATGGCACGACGGAATGTACCACACGGGTGACCTTGCGTGGCGTGATGAGGACGGATATTATTGGTACGTAGGACGTGCCGACGACGTAATCAAGTCCTCGGGCTACAGAATCGGTCCGTTTGAGATTGAGTCAACCATTATGGAGCTTCCTTACGTGCTTGAATGCGGAGTTTGCGCAGCACCCGGCGAGGTCAGAGGTCAGGTGGTCAAGGCTTGCATTGTGCTGGTCAGTGGCACGGAGGGGACGGAGGAGCTTAAAAAGGAGATTCAGAATTACGTAAAGCAGCATACTGCTCCGTATAAATATCCGAGAATTGTTGAGTTCCGCTGCGAGCTTCCGAAGACCATAAGCGGCAAGATTATGAGAAACAAGCTGTAAAATGCTATATATAGCTTAAATATATTATATTTATTAGAATTGTCTTGACAATGGCGAGTGAGGTTTGGTATAATTAAATTTATTGAACACTCAAAAAACGACAGGACAGTAATTTATAAAGAGGTATGACGTGGAACCTATTTTAAACGGTATGGAAAACAAAATACAGCAAGTAGCCAACCGAATTAAGGAGCTGAGGCTTATAAGCGGTATTTCAACAAAAGAGATGGCGGAGCGTATTGGCATTAGCGAGCAGGAATACGTAGAGTACGAGGACGGCAAGAGAACCTTAAGCGTTGCGTTCCTTTATCACTGCGTCTTGATATTCGGCGTGGATATGAGCGATATTCTCGAGGGTAAAAGCCCTAAGCTTCGCTCCTATGCTCTTACCCGTAAGGGAGAGGGACAGAGAATTGAGGAAGCTCATAATATGATTGGCTTCAACCTTGCACAAGGCTTCCGCAACCGTATAGCACTTCCGCTTTATATGGAGCTTAATTACCGTGAGGGTGAAGAGAGAGAGCCTATTAATCTTGTAACCCACGAGGGTCAGGAATGTGACATCGTTATTAGGGGTCAGATGAAGATTCAAATAGGCGAGCACACCGAGATTTTAGGTCCGGGCGACTGTATATATTACGATTCGGGCACTCCGCACGGTATGATTGCCATAGGCGGCGAGGACTGTACGTTCTATGCGATAGTTTTGCGTAATCAGGCGGCAAGAGTCGGAGAGGGTGCGGTTGTCACCTCGACTGCCACCAAGCGTCACGGTGAGGATTTGCAGCGTCGAATTTACAACGATTTCATCATTCCCACAGAGGAAAACGGCACCCTTACAAAAATCGAGTTCAAAAACGAGGAGAAGTTCAACTTTGCCTTTGACGTCGTTGACAAGCTCGGAAGGAGCAAGCCCGACAAGCTTGCAATGCTCCACGTCAGCGAGGACGGCACGGAAAGACGCTTCACGTTCCGTGATATGAAAAAGGAGTCCGCAAGGGCGGCAAACTACTTTAAATCCCTCGGCATTAAGAGGGGCGACAGAGTTATGCTGGTCTTGAAAAGACACTATCAGTTCTGGTTCTCCATTTTAGGCTTACATAAGCTCGGAGCGATAGCTATTCCCGCACCCAATCAGCTTCTTGAAAAGGACTTCAAATACCGCTTCGAGGCAGGAAGGGTAAAGGCTATTCTTTGTACTAACGACGGCGAGGTCGCAGATGCGGTCGATAAGGCGGCTGCGGGGTGCCCCGGTCTTGCTTACAAGATACTCGTAGGCGGCGAGCGTGAGGGCTGGCACTCGTTTGACGGTGAATACAGCATTTTCAGCAGCCACTTTGCACGTACGGAGGACTCCCCGTGCGGCAGCGACCCGATGCTGATGTTCTTCACCTCGGGTACGTCGGGCTATCCGAAGATTGCGGCACACAATTACAAGTACCCGCTCGGTCACTTCATTACCGCAAAGTATTGGCATCAGGTCAATCCCGAGGGCTTGCACTTTACGATTTCCGACACGGGCTGGGCAAAGGCAATGTGGGGCAAGCTCTACGGTCAGTGGCTCTGCGAGGCGGCGAATTTCGTATTTGACTTTGACAGATTTGATGCAGAGAAGATTTTGCCTCTTTTCAAGAAGTATGGCATAACCACGTTCTGCGCACCGCCTACGATGTACAGAATGCTGATAAAGCAGGACATTTCAAGGTTCGACCTTTCAACCATAGAGCACGCATCTACGGCGGGCGAGGCACTCAACCCCGAGGTGTTCCGCAAGTTTGAGGAGCATACGGGACTTAAAATTATGGAGGGCTTCGGTCAGTCAGAAAGCACGCTTATCATTGGAAACCTCTCTGGCGGAAGCCACAAAATCGGCTCGATGGGCAAGCCTGTGCCGCTTTACGACGTGCATCTGCTTAACCCCGAGGGTGAGGAGGTTGCAAGAGGTGAGAGCGGTGAGATATGCATAAATATCTCGGGCGGCTTGCCCTGCGGTCTTGCTTACGCTTATGACGCAAACGAGGAAATTACTAAAGAGACGTGGCGTGACGGATATTACCACACGGGTGACGTTGCGTGGATGGATGAGGACGGCTTCCTTTGGTACGTCGGACGCGCTGATGACGTTATTAAGTCCTCGGGCTACAGAATAGGTCCGTTTGAAATAGAAAACGTCATAATGGAGCTTCCTTACGTTCTGGAATGCGGAGTTTGCGCAGCCCCTGATGAAATCAGAGGACAGGTAGTCAAGGCAAGCATAGTTCTCGTCGGCGGCACTGTGGGAACGGATGAGCTTAAAAAGGAAATCCAAAACTACGTCAAATCCCGTACGGCACCGTACAAATATCCGAGAATCGTCGAGTTCCGTGAGTCACTTCCGAAGACCACAAGCGGAAAAATTATAAGAAAACAGCTTTAAAAGCCCGACACCGATTACAGTCGGGAAGAATTAAGAAATATGAATAAAGATTGTAAAAGATTAACTCTTTTTGCAGGTCATTACGGCAGCGGCAAAACGAACATTGCGGTAAATTACGCCTTACAGCTTGCAAAATCGGGCAAAAAGGTTTGCATTGCCGACTTGGATATTGTCAATCCGTATTTCAGGACCAAGGACAGCGAAAAGGAGCTTCGTGAGGCGGGCGTTCGCTTGGTTAGCTCCAAATTCGCAAGCAGCAACGTAGACCTTCCCGCACTCCCTGCGGAGACCTATAGGCTGGTTCAGGACAAATCCGAGTACGGAATTATGGATATTGGCGGCGACGACAGAGGCGCTTATGCACTTGGCAGGTACGTTGATGCCATCAAGGCAGAAAACGATTACCGAATGGCGTTCGTTGTCAACTGCTTTCGCCCTCTCACCTCTACTGTCGGGGATGCTATTGAAATTATGAGGGAAATCGAGGCGGCATCGGGGCTGTGCTTCACCTGTATAGTCAACAACTCCAATATCGGCTCGGAGACGACGGCAGAGGTTTTCCTTGAATCCATACCGTTTGTCGAGGAGCTTAGCCGACTGACCTCACTTCCCATCTGGCTTCATACGGCAGAGGCGAGTGTGGCACGGGAGCTTTCGGGCATCGAGGTTATGCCCTTAATTCTGCAAAAGAAAATTTTTTGAACAACCCCAAAGGCGGCACCGTGTGCCAAATTCAGGGCTTGTAAACGAGGAGGAATATAAATGGCAAAGGTAACTTTTAATACCGATATGTGTAAGGGCTGCGGACTTTGTGTCGATGCGTGCCCCAAGGGCTGTCTTGCGATTGCAAACGACAAGCTCAACCAAAAGGGATATTCACCCGCTTATATGGAGCAGGCTGAAAAGTGCATAGGCTGTGCTTTCTGTGCGACTATGTGTCCTGACTGTATAATCACTGTTGAAAAGTAAGGAGGCTATTATGGCAAAAAGAATTTTAATGAAGGGCAACGAGGCTATTGCAGAGGCTGCAATCAGAGCAGGCTGCCGACACTACTTCGGTTATCCCATTACTCCTCAAACGGAGATTGCCGCATATATGGCAAAGAAGATGCCCAAAATCGGCGGCGTGTTTCTTCAAGCGGAAAGTGAGATAGCATCTATAAATATGGTTTACGGTGCGTCAGCTGCGGGAATGCGTGTTATGACGTCCTCGTCAAGCCCCGGAATCTCCCTTAAAGCGGAGGGACTCAGCTACATAGCAGGCTCGGATATTCCCGCTCTTGTTGTAAACGTACAAAGAGGCGGCCCCGGTCTTGGCGGCATTCAGCCCTCGCAGTCGGACTATTTCCAGGCTACAAAGGGCGGCGGTCACGGCGACTACCGTACGATAGTTCTTGCACCCGCATCGGTTCAGGAGATGGCAAGCCTTACTATTAAGGGCTTTGACCTTGCGGACAAATACCGTATGACGGCTATGATTCTTGCAGACGGCACTATCGGACAGATGATGGAGCCTATTACGTTTGAGGACTCTGAGTGTGAGGTATACGAAAAGCCCTGGGCACTTACGGGCACGGAGTGCAAGCGTAAGCACAACGTCGTAAACTCTCTTTACCTTAAGCCAGAGGAGCTTGAGAAGAAGAATTTTGAGCGTTTTGAAAAATATGCACAGATAGAAAAGAACGAGGCAATGTGGGAGGAATATATGATGGACGACGCTGAGATTTGCGTCGTGGCATTCGGTATTGCCTCACGTGTTGCAAAGAATGCCGTGGTGGCGGCAAGAGAAGAGGGAATCAAGGTTGGACTTATTCGTCCCATCACCCTTTGGCCGTTCCCGACCAAGGCATTCGCAGCTGCTTCGGATAGAGTAAAGGCGTTTATATCCGTAGAGCTTAGTATGGGTCAGATGATTGAGGACATCAGGCTCGCAACGGAGTGCAAGAGGCCTGTTTCTCTTTGCAACCGTGCAGGCGGTATGATTCCCGGACCCGATGAAATTATTGATGCGATTCGCAACGCTTGGAAAGGAGAGCGTGAATAATGGCTGTAGTATTTGAAAAACCTAAATCCCTGACAGACGCACCGTTCCATTACTGCCCCGGCTGTCCTCACGGAATCATTCACCGCCTCGTTGCAGAGGTTATGGACGAGCTTGGAATAGAGGGCAAGGCTATCGGAGTGGCTCCTGTCGGATGTGCCGTTATGGCTTATGATTATTTTGCTTGCGATATGATAGAGGCGGCTCACGGCAGAGCACCCGCTGTTGCAACGGGCATCAAGCGTTGCCGTCCAGAGAACGTTGTCTTCACCTATCAGGGCGACGGCGACCTTGCTTCTATAGGAATGGCCGAGACCGTTCACGCAGCGGCAAGAAATGAAAACATTACCGTTATTTTCGTAAACAATGCGATATACGGTATGACGGGCGGACAGATGGCTCCCACGAGCCTGCCCGGTCAGGTCACACAGACCTCGCCCTACGGACGTGACGTAAATCATTGCGGCTGGCCCATTCGTGTCAGCGAAATGCTCGCAACCCTTGAGGGACCCGAGTACATAACCCGTGTAGCGGTAAACAACGTAAAGAACGTAAAGAACGCAAAGAAAGCAATCAAGCGTGCGTTTGAAAATCAGATAAACGGCAAGGGCTTTTCGCTCGTTGAGGTCGTTTCCGCTTGTCCTACCAACTGGGGTATGACACCCAAGGCGGCACTTGAATGGATAGAGAGCGATATGCTTCCTTACTATCCTATCGGTGTATACAAGGACAGAAGTGCAGGGGAGGAGAAATAATTATGAAGACTACTCAAATCCTTATTGCAGGCTTTGGCGGACAGGGCATACTCTTCTCGGGCAAATTCTTGGCATACAAGGGTCTTGCCGAGGAGCTTCAGGTGTCCTGGCTTCCGTCCTACGGTCCCGAGATGAGAGGCGGTACTGCAAACTGTAACGTAATTCTTTCGGACACTCCCGTAGGCTCGCCCATTATCACCGAGCCTGACGTTCTTATTGCTATGAATTTACCCTCTCTTCAAAAGTACGTAAATTCGGTCGTCAAGGGCGGACAGATATACGTTGATTCCTCCCTTATAGATATGAAGATTGAGCGTGATGACGTTGAGGTGTTTTACATTCCCGCAACGCAAATGGCAAAGGACGAGGGCATTGGCACTCTTGCAAATATGATTATCGTCGGAAGCCTTTTGGAGAATCATCCAGAGCTTTCCTTTGTGGGAGCTCAGGAGGTTGTGGACAGCCTCGTTCCCCCGAAAAAGGCGGCACTTAAAGAGCTTAATATAAAGGCTCTTACCTTAGGCAAAAATTATAAATAAACCATCTCGAAAAACGGGAATTGACAGGCCTTACGTGCGGAGGGAAGGCACCGAGGCAGGTCTAAAAGGGGTGCTTTGTACACGCCCTTATACGAAAAAGCTCCTGTTATATTCGACACGGGTACGCCTTCTTTAGATGATACATCTTTTCAAAGGGGGCGTATCTTATTTTTTCGGGCAAGAAAAAAGCGAGGAACGTTATGCTGTTGTATCGGACGGGTGCGACAGAGGGGCGTAAGAAAGAGAGGAAACGAAAAATATGACAGAGCTTGAAAAAATAGAGTATGCGAAATCCTTTATAGATAAGCTGGCAAACGGAATAAATCCAATAGACGGCAGCGAAATTCCCGACAGTGACGTTGTAAGCAACGTTCGCTTGTCAAGGTGCTTTTTCTTCGTTTCGGATATACTTCGGCAGGTTATAGAGAACGGCGGAGTAAAGCCCGAGGAGCAAATAAAAGAAAAAAAGCCCCGAAGGCTCCCATACACCCTTACACCCGAGCAGGCACAGAGCTTTGAATTTTCGGACAGCCCCATATCGCTGACGGAAATCATAAACAGAATAATTGCCATAGGACCTGTTGGCGGTGTAAGGAAGTTTCCCAAAAGCAAGCTGACAAAATGGCTATTTTACTTAGGCTTGATAGAGGAAAGATACGTCGGCGAGGTAAAAGTAAGACGCCCTACCCCAAAGGGAGAGGAAATGGGGATTTTTACAGAGGAGAGACAGGGGCTTTACGGAAGCTATTTTGCAACTCTGTATAGCTTGGACGCACAGCATTTTATTATCGACAACATAGAGGCGATAATTAATTTTGACCTCGAGGAATACAGGGAGAAGATGAACCTTGACAACCAAGGTAAGCGTTGGCTCCGTGAGCACGACGAGCAGCTTATGCAAATGTTCAAATCGGGACGCACGGTAAGTGAAATGGCAAGGGCCTTAAAGCGAGGAAACAAAGCTATAATAATACGACTTAAAATAATGGGAATAGATCCCAATACGTTGATTTAAAGGTCAAAGCCGATGAGGTTCAAATAACCTCATCGGCTTTTTTGCTATGCTTTTGATTCTAAGTTATAAAATAAAGCTTACGCCTTGCTTCTCTTTCTTTGTATCAGCTTGACAAGCTCGACTACGGGGATTACGATGAAGCCGAGGGCTATGGCAATCAGGTATTCTGAAATGCCGACACTCGCAAATCCAAATGCGTTTGCAAGCAGAGGAACTTCGCACACGAGGGTGGTTGCGACAAGCGAGCCGAGACCTGCGAGCCAAAGCGTTTTGTTCTGTCCGCCGAGGGCAAGGACGCTTCCGCGCTGTGAACGCATATTAAAGCTGTGGAAGATTTCAGCCATAGACATTGTGAGAAAAGCCATAGTCATACCGTGGGTACTGTTGGTTATCTCCCAATTTCCGGTTTCCATAAAGTGACCGATGAAGTAAGAGAAAATTGTGAGGGCTGTGACGAGTATACCTTGATATGCTATATCTATGCCCATACCGCCGGAGAAGACACCGGCTGCTGCATCTCTTGGCTTTCGCTTCATAATATCAGGCTCTGCACGTTCCATTCCAAGTGCAAGGGCGGGGAAGCAGTCGGTGACAAGATTGATCCACAAAAGGTGGACAGGCTTTAGAATGGTGAATCCGAGGAGCGTTGCAATAAATATAGAGAGAACCTCGCTCATATTCGAGCCGAGCAGGAATTGAATAGCCTTGCGAATGTTGTCGTATATACGGCGACCCTCCTCGACAGCTCCGACTATGGTTGCAAAGTTGTCGTCGGTCAGGACCATATCTGCAACATTCTTGGTGACATCTGTGCCGGTGATGCCCATTCCGACTCCTATGTCGGCACTCTTAATAGAGGGTGCGTCGTTAACGCCGTCGCCCGTCATTGCGGTGACGTAGCCTGCTTTTCTCCAAGCGTTGACAATTCTTGTCTTATGCTCGGGCTGAACACGGGCATAGACGCTTATATCCTTGAATTTTAAATTGAATTCCTCGTCGCTCATTTCGCTTAGCTGTGTGCCTGTGATAGCATAGGTTTCATCGGTGATGATTCCAAGCTCCTTGGCAATAGCAACGGCGGTGTCGATGTGATCACCCGTAATCATAATGGGGCGAATACCCGCACTTCTGCATTCCACAATAGCGTCCTTGACCTCGGGGCGGACGGGATCTATCATTCCGCAAAGACCGACAAAGCAAAGCTCGCATTCAAGATGCTCCGCCTCGTAGTCGGCGGGCTGCTCGTTCCACCTTTTCGTTGCACAGGCAAGGACACGCAGAGCCTTGTCAGCCATAGCCTTGTTTGCATCAAGAATAGACAGACGGTATTCCTCGGTCATAGGGACGGGCGTGCCGTCCTTTAAATAATGAGTGCATTTGCCGATGATGACGTCGGGGGCACCCTTGGTGTACTGCACGCATTTGCCGTCTTTTTCGTGGACGGTGGACATCATTTTTCTGCCCGAATCAAAGGGAGCCTCGCCCAAGCGGGGAAAGTCTTTTTTCAGGTCGTATTTTTTCATTCCGAGCTTATCTGCCCAAACGACGAGTGCCGCCTCGGTGGGCTCGCCTGTAACATTGCCGTCCCCGTCAATCTCCGCATCGCAGCAGAGTGCCATAGCGGTGGCAATGCTATTTTCATTCTCACCGAAGTAATCCACAACGGTCATTTTGTTCTGTGTCAGCGTTCCTGTCTTGTCTGAACAGATGATTTGTGCGCATCCAAGCGTTTCAACCGCAGTAAGACGGCGGATTATGGCGTTTCTCTTCGACATATTTGTAACGCCGATAGAAAGAACTACGGTGACAACTGCCGCAAGCCCCTCGGGAATAGCGGCAACAGCCAATGAAACGGCAACCATAAATGAGGGGAGAATGGTGTCGTTGAAGCTGAAGTTGCCCGCACGGAGAAGCTGCACGCCAAAGACTACGACGCAAATGCCAAGCACAAGCCAGGTGAGAATTTTTGACAGCTGGTTCAGCTTTCTTTGCAGGGGGGTGTCAGATTCCTTTGCTTGCTGAAGCGCACCTGCAATCTTGCCCATTTCCGTGTCCATACCCGTAGCGGTAACAACGGCGGAGCCTCTTCCGTAAACGACGGTTGAACCCATATAGACCATATTTTTGCGGTCACCGAGGGGTACGTCACTCTCTCCTTTTTTAAGATTGATTATATCAATGAATTTAGTGACGGGAACCGATTCGCCGGTGAGGGCGGCTTCCTCTATTTTGAGGCTCGCATTTTCAAGTATTCTTGCATCTGCGGGAACTGCGTCGCCTGCTTCAAGAAGAATTACGTCACCGACAACAAGGTCCTCGCTGTGTATAATTTGAACCTTTCCGTCACGCAGAACTTTTGAGGTCGATGCCGACATTTCTTGAAGAGCTTCAATCGCCTTTTCCGCCTTGCTCTCCTGGTAGACACCGAGAATGGCATTTACAAAAACGACGACAAGAATGATAATAACGTCGGCAAAGCCTTCGTTTTCCACCACGGCAAGCACACCGCTGATAAGTGCTGCTGCAAGCAGAATGATGATCATAGGATCCGCAAGCTGTTCAAGAAAGCGGCGAATGACCGACTTGCCCTTTGCGGCTGCTAATTTGTTTTTTCCGTTAGCTTCCAAGCGTCTTTCGGCTTCGTTTGAGCAAAGACCGTTTTTAGTGCTTTTTAGCTCGTCTAAGACTTTTTCACTGTCTTGGCAGTAAAATTTCATTTACAAAATCTCCTTTTCTATATTTTATGAATTACAAATAAAAAAACGGCAAAGACCTATCTTCGATTTGAAAAAGATAAGTCTTGCCGTTTAATACAAAGCCAAGAAGCTGTGATGTTGACTTTGTCGCACTTATTAACAAGTGCCGACTACTCCCTTATTAGGTGCGAATATCAATTAATGAAGTCATTATATCACGAAAAAATACTTATGTCAAGAGAAAAAAGAAAAATTTTCTATTTTGAAAATCGGACACTCATTTAGAAAATCACAGGGGGATGTCCGATTTGCTTTATATCGAAAACGGGGAGATCTATATATAAAAGGAAGCGTACACGTTTAGGATTGTTCTTTCTTCTTTCGCTTGACAAATCTCTCGGTTCGTGGTATCATAAATATGTATTTACTTTATATGTTATTATCTCTTTTTAATTAATTATAAAGGGGAATCTTTATGAGAAGTGAAAAGCTTAATATTCTTGTTGCGATAGAGAACATCGTTGACGTGTTTTTGAATATACTTGCAATTTTCGTCGGCTACATTTTTGCTCTTTTGGCGAGTGACGGAACGGTTATACGAATTGCTACGGTTCCTGTAATACTTGCTATTGCACTTGTTCTTGTTGTGACAACCTTTACTTATCAGGCGTTTAATCTCTACGGAAGAATTCCCGCCACAAGGATATATAGAAAGGTCATAGACGTCTTAAAGGCAAACTTTATCTTTTTTGGAATAATCCTTATTCTTGCTGTTGCTACAACTCCCGAGCACGTTAAGCTGTTTATAATTTATTGGATTTTATTTTCCGCTCTGCTCAGCACAGCTATTCTTATGTATAAGAAATACAGAATTGTAAAAGCTACGTTTGAGCTTAGGAAAAAGCAGGACGACATACGCACAACTATTATAATCGGTGACAATATTCTGACTGCAAGCGATTACGTCAAGGAGGTGCGGGCAAGCAATGAGTACGGCATACGTATTATAGGCTGTGTCGGACGTAAGCTCACCGAGGAGGTCGGCTGCAGGAAGCTCGGAGACTTCGAGGACCTCGCACGCATTATTGACGAGTACAAGCCGAGCGATGCGGTCTTTGCCATTGACGCATACGACAAAAGGCATCTGATCAAGCTTGTCAACCTTTGCGATGACAGATGCGTAAAGGTGTTCTTTCTACCTGTAATTTACGGCTTTTTCAAGAACCCAAGACAGATTGAGCGTGTTGGCTCTATGCCTCTTATAAATATCCATAGCACGCCTCTTGACAACAAGGCAAATGCGATGATAAAGCGTGCTGTTGACATAATTGGCTCACTTGTGCTGATACTTCTGACGTCTCCCATTATGCTTGCGGCAATAATAGGAGTAAAGATCTCTTCTCCGGGACCGATTTTGTTCAAGCAAAAGCGTGTGGGAATTCTCGGACGTGAGTTCTATATGTATAAATTCCGTTCAATGAGGGTTAATGCCGAATCTACGACGGCGTGGTCCACTGACTACGACCCGAGAAAGACGAGGTTCGGCAACTTTATGCGTAAGACCTCTATTGACGAGCTTCCGCAGCTTTTCAACGTTCTTCTCGGTTCGATGTCTCTTGTAGGTCCAAGACCCGAAATTCCTCATTTTGTGGACCATTTCAGAGAGATAATTCCTCTTTATATGGTCAAGCATTACGTAAAGCCCGGAATGACGGGTCTTGCTCAAATCAAGGGTCTCAGAGGCGACACCTCGGTTGAGGACAGAATTCACGAGGATATAGAATATATCGAAAACTGGTCACTCGCTCTTGATATTGCAATTTTGCTTAAAACACCGTTTAAGGCGATAAACAAGCACGAGAAGCTTGCAATATCCAAACCCCGGGAAAAGTGCGAGCCGCTTCCCGACGGCAAAAAACGCATACTCTACGTTGCCTCTACAATGTCGCACATAAAGAACTTTCACCTCCCGTATATAAAGGCACTGCGTGAAGCCGGCAACGAGGTTTTCGTTATGGCAAGAGGCGAGGGTGCGGATTTCGACGTTTCGTTTGAAAAGAAGTTTTTCTCCTCGGAGAATACAAAGGCAAGAAAAGAGATAAAGAAAATTGTAGCACAGGGCGAATTTGACGCAATACTGCTCAACACAACCCTCGCCGCATTCCATACAAGGTGGGCAATTTCCAAAAAGCACCGACCCCGTGTTGTAAATTTGGTGCACGGATACCTCTTCTCGGGAGACGTGGGGTTTGCAAAAGCAAAGCTGCTCGGACTTCTTGAGCGTCTTGTTAAGTCGAAGACGGACGTCGTTATAGTAATGAACGAGGAGGATCGCCAAATAGCAGAAAAAGCAAGCCTTGCTCCGGCGGTATCCTTTGTCAAGGGTATGGGTGTCGGCAGACGTGCATTCGAAAAGAGCAAAGAGGAAATCCGAAGTGAAATCGGAGCGGAGGACAAGTTCTTGATGTGCTTTGTCGGTGAGCTTTCGGGAAGAAAAAATCAGGCTTTCTTGATTAACTCTCTTGAAAAGATAAAGCGTGAGATAAAAAATGCCTCTCTGCTTTTAGTCGGAGAGGGTGACGAGCGACAGACGCTTGAGGCTCTTGTTTCAAAAAAGGGGCTTTCAGAGGACGTAATTTTTGCGGGAAGACGTAAGAACGCACTTGATTTTATGCGTGCAGCAGACGTTTACGTAAGCGCAAGCCGAGTTGAGGGGCTTCCTTTCAACATTGTCGAAGCACTTTTGTCCGGACGCAGCATAGTTGCAAGCGACATCAAGGGTCACCGTGACGTGCTTGACGGTGTAGGGTTGCTTTACAGGTGCGGTGATACGGATGACTTTGTGAGCAAGGTTCTCTCGGTTTACAAAGGAGAATTTGCTCCCGACGAGCAGTCGCTTTTGAAAAAATACGAGGAATATTCCCCCGATGAGGTCTTCGACGACACACTTACAAAGATTAAGGAGGCACTTGAAATTCGATGAATGCTGAAAGCAAAAGAGTCTCAAAATTCTCCGAAATAATGAATAAATTTAACACGGATGCCGTCCGAGGCTTCTTTATGGGCAAGTGGTATCCCATTGTCGTGGCAGCTCTTGTGCTGGCAGGACATACGTTTGGTCTTGAGGTTTACCTCTCGCTTGTCAACGTGCTTTTGTTTGGTTTTGCGGTGTACGTTACAGACTCGCTCCGTCCGCTTATAGTGGTGCTTTGCACGTTTCTTTTTCAAGTTTCGCTTTCAAATTCTCCGGGCGGTCCCGTATGGTCAGACCACTATTTTGCGACCTCGAGCTTGATTGTACTTGGCATCGAGGTGGTCGCTGCTGTGTCAATTATAGTTTACATGCTTGTGAAGTATAAGGTTTTTTCAGGGCTTAGTTTCAAAAAAACGCCGCTTCTTCTTTCGATGACGGTGCTTGGCGGAGCATTTCTCTTAAACGGAGCGTTTTCATCAACGTGGGAGCCAAAAGATCTTGCGTTCGGAGCGGTTCAGGCTATACTTTTCCCGCTTTTATTTCTTCTGTTCTACAAGGGTCTTAGAAGTGAATGTGACCTTGACGAGCTTGGCCTTTACGTATCGTACGTTGCCGCTGTTATGGGCGTGCTTCTTGCGTTTCAAATGGCGGACCTCTATATTTTTGGTAACGATTTTTACGGAACGATTTTTGCCGAGGACGGCGGTGTAATCAAGGAGCGTATACACCTTGGCTGGGCAACGTGGAATCCTACGGGCATCAGCATATCCGTGCTTATTCCCGCAATCTTCCTCGGCGTCATCAGGGCGAAGCATACGTGGCTCTACTTCACAGCGGCGACGGTTACGTATATTGCCGCCGTGCTTACGTTTTCACGTAACGCACTCCTTACGGCAACACTCATCTACGTAGCGTGTATTATTATCGCTTGCTTTGTTGGGGAGCGTAAGCGTAAATTCGTTTTCAGAATAGTAGTTGGAATAGGCGTGCTTGTCGTTTTGTTTGCTTTGATAGTGCTTTGGGATAAAATAGCAATTTTTGCAAGAGATATTCTTGACAGAGGTCTTTCTGACAACGGAAGATTCAGCGTCTGGGGCGTCGCAATCGAGAATTTTAAGTCAAAGCCCGTATTCGGCACAGGGTTCTACTATTTCTTCTCTCCTGTGCTTCACAACTATTCCCCGGCAATACCCCTTATGGCACATCAGACATTTTTACAGCTTTTAAGCTCTATGGGCTTTGTCGGTCTTTTGGCATATATGTATTACAGAGTTGATACGTTTGAAATATTTGTGCGTAAGCCTACTCTTGTAAAGTCTATGCTGGGACTCAGTGCCCTCGTGCTTCTTGTGGGAAGCCTGCTTGACAACTTTATCTTCATAATCTTTCCCCTGTTCTTTTATAGTGTTGCGCTTGCAATAGGTGCTCTTATATACGAGCGGCAAAGGGAAGAGGAGCTTTTGCCTGTCAAACGGCGTTCTGGGCTTTCCCGTTCGAGGCGTAAGACGAAAGGCTCGTCAAACAAGCGGTGAGTTGCACAGAATTTTCGAAGAATGAGTGAAACAAAGCAAATCAGCCACCATGGGTGGCTGATTTATTTATAATAAAAATTATTTCAAAAAGCCACCGAGGGGAGCTGCTTCGTTTTCCCTCGGTGGCTTTTTGGCTGTTTAATTTTTTGTGATTACGGTCGGACGAGCGTCCTCGCTCTTTTGTTCCTTTTGGAATATTATAGCCTTTGGCATATTCAATTTGAATATTGTTGCCAGGACTCTTATTACAAATACGAGGACAAAGCCGCACAGCAGCGAGATATATTCGGGTGCGGATGTATATTTAAAGAGCAGGCAGAAGACAAGTGCGCCCGTCATTGAGGCGACGGCGTACACCCGCTTGTTTAAAACAAACGGAATTTTACGCAGGCACAAATCTCTGATCATTCCGCCGCCGAAGCTCGTAATCATTCCGAGAGAAACCGCAACGAGGGCGGAGTCAAAGCCGCTGTCGATGCATATTTTAGCTCCCGTGACCGAAAAAATTCCAAGCCCTATGGCGTCGAAATAGTTGTTGATGTTGTCAACTATCCACTCGTTTTTTATGTATTGCTTCTTGAATATAGCTGCAATGATGAAGACCGTAAGGCAGGTGATGCACGCACAGGCAATATGAAAATAGCTTGTGAAGAACGACGGTGTTCTGTCTATGAGCAAATCTCTGATCATTCCGCCTCCGAAGCTTGTGATAAGAGAGAGGAAGATGCAACCGAAAATATCGGCCTCGTTATCTATTGCGGCAAGTGTGCCTGAAACCGAAAAGGCGACAATTCCCACGGTTTCAAGAATGAAGAAAAATGTTTGCATATTCGAGCGTCTCCTTGAAAAAATTTTTATCCAATCTAAATACTTCTTCACAAAACGGACATAAAGATAACTCGCTGTCAAATTTTTTGTGGCACTCCGTTTAAAAAGCCATCATAACGTTTAAACTCCATAACAATGTCCTCCAAAAAGTAAAAAAGTGCGTCGCCGAAACTACGCACCGAAAAACGCAGTTTCGCTCATTGTTGTTACACAATTCACATCGAAACAGATATGGCGAGCAAAGCCTACGCTTTTACCAAACGTATGCTGTTTCAATATTAAAATTGTGTAGCGTTATTAGTATAGCATATATTTCAAAAAAATTCAATCACTTTTGATATGAGCAGGAAAAAATATAATAAACAAAAAACACTATACTTTTGTTTCTCTAAAGTTTCTATAAACATTTGGTAAGTGAGTATAAGATGTGTGCTTGTCTTGATACAAGTCGGCTCGGCTACGCTCGCCGAGCCAAGCACACGCCCTGCGGTCTTTTGGGGTGACCCGTACGGGAAGACGCCTCGTCCTACGAGGTTTCCCACGGGGAAACGACGAGGCTATTTTTCGAACCCATATTCAAAATGCGTGGCATTTTGAGTGTGTCGATTCCCAAGCACGAGACACTATAAGATAGAAAAAGCGGATACCGTGAAAGTATCCGCTTTTCTATGGTGACCCGTACGGGAATC
>JAZOQA010000025.1:0-3521 GCA_045655765.1 Eubacteriales bacterium
ACGACGAGGCTATTTTTCGAACCCATATTCAAAATGCGTGGCATTTTGAGTGTGTCGATTCCCAAGCACGAGACACTATAAGATAGAAAAAGCGGATACCGTGAAAGTATCCGCTTTTCTATGGTGACCCGTACGGGAATCGAACCCATGTTACAGCCGTGAAAGGGCCGTGTCTTAACCGCTTGACCAACGGGCCGGGGGTATGGTAGCGGCAGTCGGATTTGAACCTACGACCTGCCGGGTATGAACCGGACGCTCTAGCCAACTGAGCTATGCCGCCATTTTAAAACTCTTTTGAGACTCGCTATGATATTATAGCACAACAAAACGTAAATGTCAATAGTTTTATTGAAAGTTTTTTGAGTGATTTTGAAAGTTTTTTCGAGTGAAATTTGCTCCGTGCGGTAGGTTCACCTTTAATCTCCGCTTTTTTGAAGATTGATTGCATTGACAGTCTAAAGGTTGACTATAAATGAGAATGAAATCAAGCACACAGCTTTGAAGAGTCTCATATTATTCAGTGCTTGACTTTGCTTTTGCTTTGTGCTATCATTATAAAAGAAAACATTGAAAGCTCCGCACGTGCGGAGGATCCTTAAAAATAAAGGAGTTAGCGATATGAAATATGTATTGCGTACGCACAGCGTTACTAAAAAATACGGAAAGCAGACCGTGCTTGACCGTGTGAATATGAATGTTGAGCGTGGTGATATTTACGGCTTTGTCGGTGAGAACGGCTCTGGCAAGACGACCATAATCCGTCTTATAACCGGTCTTATAAGAGCGAACAACGGCACGGTTGAGCTGTTTGGCATCTCGGACAATACGCCCGATATTATGAGGGCGAGGGCAAGAATCGGCGCAATAGTCGAGACACCGTCCATTTATTTAAATATGTCCGCAAAGGCAAACCTTAATATGCAGAGCTGCATTCTCGGAATAGAACCCGACGCAAAAGAAGAGAAAGTACGGAAAATTCTCGACACGGTGGGGCTTGGAGACCTTTATTCAAGTAAAAAGCCCGCAGGCAATTTTTCGCTCGGAATGCGTCAAAGACTCGGCATTGCGATGGCACTTATGGGTGAGCCTGAATTTATAATTCTTGACGAGCCGATGAACGGACTTGACCCCGCCGGTATTGTCGAGATAAGAGAGCTTATATTAAAGCTCAACCGAGAGCAGGGGATCACGTTCTTGATTTCCTCGCATATTCTGACCGAGCTTGCTCTTGTTGCAACGAAGTACGGCATTATTTCAAAGGGTCGCCTTGTAAAGGAAATCTCGGCTGAGAACCTCAAAAACGAATGTAAGAGCACCGTACATATTGCCACAAAAGCTAAGAGAGAGTCTCTTATCGGCATTCTCTCAAGCGAGGTCGAAAAGAAGAATCTCGCACCGACCGGCGACGGAGTGAAAATATACGGCGACGTCAACCTCACAAGGATTTTGAAAAGAGTACTCGATGCGGGGATAGAGATAGAGAGCGTAAATTGCTCCTCGTCGAGCATTGAGGAATATTATCTTTCTTTGATTGGAGGTTCTAAAAATGCTTAATTTACTTAAATGCGATTTACTTAGGATAATTAAAGATAAGCTTTTTCTTGCCGTTTGCATAGTCGGCGGGTGCTTTGTTTTGTTCATTAACCTCTTCAACCACTTGCTATTCAACGTCCTGCTTGAGACAGGTGAGGTTACGGCGGTTTTCGTTTCCGGGCAGAGTCTTTTTTACGGAGCGTACGCCCCGGGGGCAAATTTCGGACTTGTAGTTCCGATACTTATAACCATTGCACTTTGCAAGGATTTCACTCACGGCACAGTCAGAAATAAAATCATTTCGGGGAAGTCCCGCCTATCTGTTTTTCTTTCGATGTTTCTGGCAACAACGATAATAATAACAGGTGTGATGACCGTTTATGCCTTTTTGACACTCCTTGTATCTCTTCCGTTTTTTGAATATTACAACGCCGAGCTGCTTGGACCTATGGCGGAGGGAGTATTTGTAAATGCACTGATTACCGTGCTTCTTTACTTGCTCGTTTACGTGTTCATCTCCGCTTTTGTCAGTTTCCTTTGCGTTGTAACACGCTCATCGGGCATTTCGGTTTTGATTTACGTTGCAACAAGCCTGTTTCTCGGAATTCTCGGAAGTGTGGCCTCCGCTTCTTCTGTTATGGTTGACCAAAAGAAAACGGTGCTCGTTGGGTTTTTGAAATTCATATCGGATGCAAACGTGTATTCCACCTCCGTCATAGGAGCTGCCGATTACGTATTGTCTGACACAGCTTACGTTCTTATTTGGACTATCGGTGCAAGCGTACTCTTCTTGCTCTTTGGATTCCTTTCATTCCGAAGAAAGGATTTAAAGTAAAGCTTTTTATCAATATAGCAAAAATTAACACGGTGTGCCACATAAAACGGGTACACCGTGTTTTTTTGTAAATTATAGTTGACTTTTCAAATGCATATTCAGCTTATTCCGTACGTGCCCGTCATAGGGTCTATGAAAAGGTCAATCCTCGGCGGAGCGAACGTAAAAACGGAGAACAGTGCAATATGAAGAAGAAAAACTACCGCCGCAATACCCGAGGAATATTTCCTCGCTCCTCCTCTTTTTACAGCAAGGAACGGTATCAAATATGCCACCATAGTCCCGACAAAGAACAGCGTAATGTCAACCCAAGAGAGGCTAAAGCCGAGTATGCCCGAATAAACGTAATGAATGCCTACAATAAGCCCCTCGCCAAGAAGAACACCCCTGATTTTTGCTCCGAGGAAGCCCACAGTATCCTTTCCCCAAGCCAGATATTCAGCAACCATAAAAATCAAATAAGGATAGAAAAGGAGCTTCAAATGCTCCCAAACGCTTTCATTGGTCGGTGCGATAAGATATATAAAATTGTTTTCTGCAATCTCAGGCAAAAAGTGCAGCAGGGTTCCGACAAGAGATGTGAAAACGAATCCAAAAATCGAGAAAATCGCACACGGGTCATTCCATATCTCCTTGATTTTATGTTTTAAGCTTCTTTTTATGCTTTCCATAACCTCTCCTTTTTAGGATGTTTTATTCCATTATATGGAGAAGCGTAGCAAAATATACACGAAAGTCTGACAGGTTTTGCTCTTTCAATTTGAAAAGTTTAGATTCTACATCACCTTTTTATAGTAAGCCAAATTTTAAAGCATAAATCGTTCGCCTTTGTAACTCTTTGATGCAAGCGTGCATATTATATGTAAAAAGGTTGATTTACATAAAAAATCAACGCAAAGAGCGAAAAAAATAAAAATTATCAAAAACCCTTGACAAACCGAGTGTACTTTGCTATAATATAAAGGCACGATAAGTGGCGCCATGGCCAAGCGGTAAGGCACAGGTCTGCAAAACCTCTATCCCCCGGTTCAAATCCGGGTGGCGCCTCCAAACAAAAGAGCACTGCGAGAGCAGTGCTCTTTTGTTTGGAAATGAAGCGCACCTGCGGTGCATGAAAAATGAAGTCGCAACTTCGTTGCTATGAAGCGAGCCT
>JAZOQA010000026.1:0-5233 GCA_045655765.1 Eubacteriales bacterium
CCGTACATAATAGACACCCACGCCTTGTGTGTGCTTGCCCTGAATGTGGGAAGCCCCTCTACAACCTGCCCCTCGTCCTCACCGTAAACGAAGCTGCACTGCCCCTCGGAAAGTGAGCGGGCAATTAGAGTCGGGAGCTTATGGAGCATATTAGGCTCAAGGGTGAAATTCACAAAACGGAAGCTGTTTTTAATCTTTTCAACCCTCTTTGGCTCTGCCGCCATACAGCCGACAACTCCAACGATAAGCTCGGGTCGCTTTGTTTTTAAAATTTTATAGTTGCCAAGGAAAGAAAGAGCCTTTAATTCTGCGTGCTCTCTGATAGCGCACGTGTTCATAATAATCACGTCGGCACCGTCGGCACTCTTCGTCTCACTTGCTCCAAGGGTCGAGAGTATTCCTTTGATTTTTTCGCTGTCCGCCTCGTTTTGCTGACAGCCAAAGGTCACTACGAAAAATCTCTTTCCCTCAAGTATTCCCTCTTTTCTCATAGCTTCAAAAAAAGAGAAATCGGGAGTTGTTTTAAAATCTAAATTCATTTTAGTGTCCTAAAAAATGCATAATAATATATTATACTACAAAATCAAAATATTTTCAACGGATTTAGCACTTTATTTCATCATATTTGCTATTTTTTCCGCCGAAAGCCCGACGTAATCGTAAAGATCGCATTTTTTCGTCGGAGAAGCAAAGCTGTCATCTATCGCCGAAATGCGGTAATCCCACGCAAGGTCTGAAAGCAGCTCTCCGAGAATCATTCCCGCTCCGCCGTTTTTGATGCCCTCCTCTACGAAAACCACACGGCGAGTGCCTGAGGCAAAAAGCTCACGAAGCTTCTGCTGTGCCTTGTCATAAGGCTTTATCTCTTCAAGAAGCAAAATTCCTGTATTTATCCCCTCTGAGCGAAGAATATTGCGTGCATCGATAACCTTTTCTGCAATTTTGCCATAGGTTACAAACAGCTTGTCCGGCACGTCGGTCTTAAAATCGGTTTTATAAACAAGCTCCTTGCCCTCGCCGTCTTGAAATTCCTCACAAATACGGCTTGACTCGGACGCATTCGGATACCTTATGGCAATAGGAGCATCCGACTCCGCCGCCAAGGCTAACACGCTTTTCAGGGAGGCGTAGGATGAGGGGGCGTAAATACGCATACCCGGTATATGAGATAGGAAAGCAACGTCAAATATACCGTGATGAGTTGCTCCGTCGGAGGGTGCAAGCCCCGCTCTGTCAATAACAATTCTGACAGGCAAGCCCTGGAGGGCTATATCGTGCAAAATATTGTCATAGCCGCGCTGAAGAAAGGTCGAATATATAGCGACAAAGGGCTTGTAGCCTGCGGCGGCGAGTCCTGCGGAAAAGGTGAGTGCGTGCTCCTCTGCTATTCCAACGTCAAAATATCTGTTCGGATATATTTTTCCGAAATTATCAAGTCCTGTGCCTATACCCATTGCGGCAGTTACCGCAACTATGCTCTTGTCATTTTTCGCAAGCTCGGAAAGCTCGGAGGCAAACTCCGAGTGGAAGCTCGTCCCACTCCCCTCTTTACTGTAAACGCTGTGAAAGCCGTCAGGACGCTTCTCAGCGGGGGAATAGCCCTTTCCCTTTGTCGTTTTCAGATGAACAACGACGCATTTCCCGAGCTTTTTCGCCTCTCTTAGTGCCCTTTCCACAAGTCTGTAATCGTTTCCGTCAAACGGACCGTAATAATAAAGCCCAAGGCTTTCAAAATAGCTTTCATTGTAAACGGCCCCCTTAATTCTGTCCTTTAAGAACGCAAGCAGACTTGCAACAGGCTTTCCTATCAAGGGAATATGACGAAGAAACGACTTTGTTCCTCTTTTGAAGGACTGATATCCCTCTGACATACGTGCCTTTGCAAACGAGCTTGCAAACGCTCCCCTGTTTTGAGAAATCGACATACCGTTTTCATTTAAAATTATTACAAGCCTCAAATCAGGGTGGCAGTTATTAAGTGCCTCGTGCACCATTCCGCCCGTGTAAGCACCGTCACCGACAAGGGCGACGGTATAAGCCGTACTGCCCGAGAGCTTGTTTGCCTCTGCATAGCCAAGAGCGGCAGACAGTGCCGTAGAGCTGTGTCCCGCTCCGAATGCATCGTGCTCGCTTTCGTCCATTTTAGTAAAGCCCGAAAGTCCGCCGGGGACTCTTAAATCGGCAAAGCGTTCCCTCCTTCCGGTGATTATCTTATGGACGTAGGATTGGTGTCCGACGTCGAAAATAAGCTTGTCACTTGGGGAATCAAATATTCTGTGCATTGCAACGGAGACCTCAACTGCACCGAGATTTGATGCAAGGTGTCCGCCGTGCTCACCCACCGTTTCAACAAGAAAATCTCGCATTTCCTCACAAAGCCTTGGCAAGGCATCACGGTCGAGCGCTTTTACGTCGGCGGGAGAATTTATGTTGTTCAGATACTCGTATTCCATAATTAAACCTCCTTGCCACCGTTCTTTAAGGCTTTTGTTCCTGTTGTGGGTGCTTCACCGACAACCTTAATGTATGCTCTGTAAAACGCAGAATAATCACCGAAGCCGACTCTGTACGCAGCGCCTGAGGCCGTCTCACCCGATTCTATCAGCTGCTTTGCAAGCATTACACGCTTACGGTTAATATATCCGTGCACGGATATTCCGTTATGACTTTTAAAGGCTCGACAAAGGTAGTATTTACTTACAAAAAATCTCTTTGCAATTTTGTCAAGGCTTATATTTCTGTCAAAGTTTTCATTGAGATATTTTATAACTCTTGCACCAAGCTCTCCGTCGTCAATGGCACGCACCTCACCGGAGGAAACCGAGAGAAGCATAATAAGCTCGGAAAAAAGAAGACGCATATACTCCCCCTTTTTCTCATCGGGCATCGCAGATGCCACGGCAAAACGCTCAAAAAGCGTTACAACAGGCTCTGCAAACGAAAGTGCCGTATACATATTCGTCCCCGAATCACGGAAAACAACCTCTTCAAAAACACCTGCAAGTTCCGGAAAAACCGCATCCTTGCAAAAATGAATTGTATAACACTCATAAGGAGTATCCCCATCGATTTTAATACAGTGGTATTCAAGAGGGCGTGCAAGCACGAGCGTGCCGGGAGCTACGGGAATTTGTGCTCCCTCAAGTATATATTGACCCTTGCCGTCAACTATGAAAAGAAATTCGTACGTATCGTGGCAGTGGCTCGTTTCCAAGTTGGTGGGTACAGTTTCGTTAGTGCTGTGTACAAAGGCAATATCTTTAGCTTTTATATTTAAGTTTTTGCCCATTTTTAAGCTTTATCCCCTTTTTCAAAACAGAAATACTCATATTTGATATTATAGCACAAGCGAGCAATTTTTGCAATAGCTTTTGAAACTCTTTCAATATTATTTATTTTTAAATAATTGAAAACGTGGTAATTATATGCTAAAATTGATGTAAGAAAGGATAAAAATTCCTGTCAATTTTTCTGTAGCAGTGCGTTCAAAACAGGCGTCTTTGCGGCTTGCAGTTGTTTTTGTCCGAGGCAAAACGAGTCAAGACATCCTCACCCGGGAATGCCTTAAAAAATACGTAGAATTGCATATAAAATATTGACAAACAGACCGTTTTATGATATAATGATAAAAAACATTCAAGGAGATATTATGAAGTACGTTAATCAATTGGAATACTCCCACATTCCATATCCTACAAGAACAAAGCAAGTGGAGTACGCCCCCAACGGAAAGGATACCACCGTCAGACGAGCAGGTTGCGGACTCTGCTCTGCTTGTATGGCGATAGACATTTTGACCGACACTACACTTGATATTGAAGATTGCGTTCGTATGTCAATGGAATCCGGTGCCAACCACTCAAGAGGCACGGATATGACCATTTTAGGTCCTGTGTTGGCAGATAAATTCGGACTTGAATATTCCCAAACAAATGACAAGAGTGAGATGGTCGCACATCTGCAAAACGGCGGTGTCTCAATCGCACACGTGGTTGTTCCGGAGGGAAAAGAGATTGGACTTTTTACAAAAGGCGGACATTATATCCTTCTCGTTTCCACCGACGGCAAGGAGCTTTGCATTCTTGATCCCTCTTATTCCTCGGAAAAGTTTGAAATTCCCGAGAGAAAAGGACTTGTTAATGATGCAAACGCACCTTTCCTCTATTGCGACATTGATACCGTACATAGCGAAGCTACACCGGAAAAGGTAAAGTATCACCTTTTCAAGCGTGCAAAAAAATAATCAATTATTCAGATATTCAAAAAAGCGAGCCGTTTTTGCGGCTCGCTTTTCTATTTTATACAAAAGCTTCGTAATAAGAACAATCAATTATTTTACAAGTTCGGGTGTCCAGACCGTTTGCGAGTCGGAGAGTGGCACGAAGCGGTCAACCTTACGCTCTGTCTTGCCGAGGAAGCGGAAAAGATTGTCACGGAATATCTTCTGACGAAGCTTGTCGGAAATTCCGAATTTATCAAAGATGGCCGTGTCGATTTTAAGCCACTTTTTTGTCCACTCGTACTGATAGGCTGAGGTTCTGCAGTCCGTTCCGTAGAGGATGTTATTAGGCACGTCGTAGCCTACGTAAAATAGCTTGTGCAAAAGCTCCTCACGGTAAATCTCGGGGGTGCCGGGGGTAAGGTCCAAAAACATCTCTACCCGTCTGCCGTGAGCCTCTGCATTGAGGAATTTTCCGTAAACAGCAATACATTCGTCAATCCACGGCCACGAGCAATGAGCAAGAGAGAATCTGATGCACTCAAGGTCAAGAAGAGCTTCCCAATTTGACGGCTTGTTGTAGCAGGACGACACACGCCCGTCCCAGAGTATACCCGAATGGAACATTACAGGCTTATCATATCTTGCTATCTCGGCAAGCATATCCATACACTTGGTATCGCCAACGTAGAAGTTGTTGCATATTACCTTAAATGCCATAACGCCTTCATCCACGGCGATTTTTATTTTTTCCTTTATCCCCTCTTCGTCGGGATGAACCCATAGAACGGGAAAAAGTCTGTCGGGGTAAGAGGATGTCCACGCCTTGATTTCCGCCATTCGGTCCTCAAAGCTGCTGCCCTCTTCAAGATTAAACTCAAGGGGTCTGTTTGAAATAACGTTACAGCCCGCAACGCCCGCCATAGAAAGCTCACGTAAAAGCCTTTCAGGCTCAGGAGGTGTGTTCTTTGCGTGAACGTGCATATCAAAGATTTCCATAATATGTTCCTTTCG
>JAZOQA010000027.1:0-11449 GCA_045655765.1 Eubacteriales bacterium
ATTAGTCAAGCTCCTTTTTGCCTGTATAAAGCTCGTAGTATCTGCCGCCGAGGGCGACGAGGTCGTCGTGACTGCCTCGCTCGATTATCTCGCCCTTTTCAAGCACCATAATTGCGTTAGAATTTCTGACGGTGGAAAGGCGGTGGGCTATGACGAACGTGGTTCTGTTTTTCATCAGTCTGTCCATACCGTGCTCGATGTGTCTTTCCGTTCTTGTATCGACGGACGAGGTTGCCTCATCGAGGACGAGAATGGGAGCTTTTGAAAGTGCGGCTCTTGCGATATTGAGGAGCTGACGCTGACCCTGTGACAGATTTGCTCCGTCGCCCTCAAGGACGGTTTCGTAGCCGTTTTCAAGACGCATAATGAAGCTGTGGGCACTTGCTGTTTTTGCCGCATCTATGACCTCCTCGTCGGTCGCATCAAGTCTGCCGTAGCGGATATTTTCCATTACCGTACCCGTAAAGAGGTGGGTGTCCTGGAGCACCATTGCGATATTTTTGCGTAGAAAGTCCTTTTTGTAGGATTTCAAGGGCTTGCCGTCTATTGTGATTTCGCCCTCCTCTATATCGTAGAAGCGGTTGAGCAGGTTTGTTACGGTAGTCTTGCCTGCACCCGTTGAGCCGACGAAGGCGATTTTCTGCCCCGGCTTTGCATAGAGGGAAATATTTTTAAGCACCGTTTTTTCGGGAACGTAGCCGAACGTCACGTTCTTCATTATTACGTGACCCTCTATCTCGGTGTCCTGTGCATCGGGAGAATCGGGAGCCTCGGGCTGCTCGTCAATAACCTTGAACACTCTTTCAGCACCTGCGAGGGCGGCAAAAAGCGTGGAAACCTGCATTGAAAGCTGGTTTATGGGCATTGAGAACTGCTTTGAATAGTTTGCAAAGACCGTCAGCTCACCGGGCGTAAATCCCGTAAGAACTATGAGAATTCCGCCAATTCCGAGCGTGATTGCATAGCAAATCAGGCTGATATTGTGCATAATCGGACCCGTTACGCCGCCCCAGAACTGTGCCTTTTCCTGCTTTTCTCTCAAATCCTCGTTGATGAGATTAAATTCCTCTATACACTCGTCCTCGTGGTTGAACACCTTGACGACCTTTTGACCGCTTATGGTTTCCTCAATATAGCCGTTGACAGCACCGAGGGCTGCCTGCTGGGCACCGTAATATTTCGATGAATTACGTCCGATTACACCAACTGCAAAAATCAAAAGCGGAATGAAAACCACGGTTATAACAGTCAGCCAAATATTAGTTGTGAGCATAAATATAAACGTGCCGACAAGACTGATTACGCCGCTTACGATAGTTGTCAGGGAGTTGTTGAGCATTACGTCGATGTTGTCAACGTCGTTGGTGAAGCGGCTCATAATCTCACCCGTAGGGTGAGAGTCAAAGTACCTGACGGGAAGCGTTTGCAGCTTTGCAAAGAGGTCATCTCTGATTTTTTGGATTGAATTTTGTGAAACGGAGAGCATAAGCCTCGCCTGCACGTAGCTTCCAAAGGACGAGATGAGGTATACCGCACCGAGAATTATCAAGGCTGCAAAAACGTACACGGTAACCTCTGCCGCAGTAGTCACCATAATAGATGAAATCAAATCGGAGTCGGCAAACGCTCCTATAATTCTGTCGGCAAGCTCCGCTATTGCACTTGGCTCAAGATTTGCATTCGGGTTTATAGCGAGGGTAATTCTGTTGATAATAGGTACGATAAGATATCCGCCCGCAAGGGAGGCAAAGGTAGTCAGAGCCATCAAAACAAGCACGAGCATAAGTCTGCCCTTGTACTTACCGACGTAGGAGAGAAGACGGCGTATAGTCTTGCCCATTTCCTTGGGCTTGCCCTTTGCTCTTGGTCCGGGTCCTCTGCCGGGTCCGCCACCCCTTAATGACGTTCCGTGAGAGGCACTATTATATTGTGCTCTTAATTTTTCAAGCGATCTTGCCATTTTTATGCCTCCCTCTTTTCCTTCGACTCCATTTGGGACGAATAAATTTCGCTGTATTCCGTATTGCTTTCAAGAAGCTCCGTGTGTGTTCCGATACCCGTAATTCTTCCGTCGTTCATTACGATTATTTCATCTGCGTCCATAACGGATGTGATTCTCTGGGCAATTATAATTTTTGTACAGTCGGGCAAATCGCTTCGGAATGCCTCTCTGATTTGTGCCTCCGTTGCAGTATCCACGGCACTTGTGGAGTCGTCGAGAATGAGTATCTTCGGCTTTTTGAGTAAGGCTCTTGCAATGCAAAGCCTCTGCTTCTGACCGCCCGATAGATTCATTCCGCCCTTTTCAAGCATAGTATCATAGCCGTCATTAAAGGTGGAAACGAACTTATCCGCCGCAGAATGGCGTGCCGCCGTGACCATAGCCTCATCGGAGGCTTCAAGGTCGCCCCAGCGGAGGTTTTCCGCAATAGTACCCGAGAAAAGAAGATTCTTTTGAAGAACCATTCCTATCCCCTCACGCAGGCTTTCGAGCGAATAGTCCTTTACGTTCACGCCGTCAACAAGCACCTCGCCGCTGTCTGTATCGTAAAGACGGGGTATCATCGAAACAAGCGTGGTTTTGCCACAGCCCGTAGAGCCTATGATTCCTACGGTAGAGCCTGCCTTGATTTTCAGATTTATTCCGTCAAGGACGGCTTCCTTGCTGTGCTTGTAATATCTGAAGCTTACGTTTTTAAATTCTATATCGCCACGCTCCACGGAGATTTCGGGGCTTGCCGCACCCTCGTCGCTTACGTCAATCCTCTCGTCAAGCACCTCACATATTCTTCTGCCCGACGCCAGGGCACGTGAGGACATCATAAGAAGCATTGTGACCATCATAAGAGATGAAAGAATCTGTGTGGTGTAGGTGATAAAGGCACTTAGGTCGCCGATCTGCATTCCGCCGGGGAGCATATGCTCGGAAAGAACGGTCTTGTGTCCGAGCCAAATTACGGCGATGACGGATGCATACATAAATACGTTCATAACGGGACCCATCCAAATCATAACCTTTACGGCACGCATACCCGAATCCTTAAGGTCCTTGTTGTCGCTTTCGAATTTATCGGTTTCAAAATCCTCTCTTACAAAGGATTTTACGACACGGACGTTCGTCACGTTCTCTCTGACTGTGGAATTGAGCTTATCTATCTTCTTTTGCATTATTCCAAACCGAGGGAACGATATTTTTATAAGAATGCCAATAACAATTATCATCATCGGCATAGTAACCGCAAGAACGACGGAAAGCGAGGGCTTCAATGAAATTGCCATAATAATTCCGCCGATGAACATACCGGGTGAGCGAAGTGCCATACGCAAGAGCATATTTACGAAATTCTGCACCTGGGTGACATCGTTGGTCATTCTCGTAACGAGAGAGCCTGCCGAAAATTTGTCGATATTTGCAAAGGAATACTTTTGAATCTTTCCGTAAACGTCACTACGCAAATCGGCAGCGAAATTCACCGAAGCCTTTGAGCCGAAATAAGCTCCCGCAACTCCGCCCGTCATCATAAGAAGAACAATTCCGACGAGTATAGCGGCATAGCCTATACTCTTGCCGACGGTAAGCGTGCCTGCCTCGCCGTCGTTGATTATAGATGCAAGCAAGAGGGGCATAAACATCTCTCCGACAACCTCGGTTATCATTCCGAGGGGGCCGAGTATAAACGAGGAGAGGTACGGCTTTACGTATTTAAACCATCTTTTCATTTGCATTTTTCCTTTCCGCTTAATTCGTTAGAAGAAAGCTCTCGCTCGGCATTTTTCGTTATTCTGTCAAGAAAAGCCGTATATAATTCCATTTCCGCATCCGTAAAGCCCGAAAACATAGCCGAGTCAATCTCTTTGAAAAATTCCTGCGAGCGTTTTACGGTATTTCTGCCCTTCTCTGTTATTTCAATTTCGTTGAATCTATTGTCTGTGCCGAGGGTACGCTTAATGTAGCCGTCAGCCTCAAGCCTTTGCAAAATTCCCGTCACGGCGGCGGGAGTAAGCTCAAGATGGCACGCAAGCTCCTTTTGGGAGGGCAGCCTTTCTTTTTTTGAAAGATACATAAGCGCTCTGTGCGAGGTTCTCGGCAGACCAAGCTCGCCAACCTTGCTTTCAATCAACCTGCGGTGCATACGCATAAATCGCACGGTGCCATTCACGGCGGTGAAAAATTTGTCGTCGTTTGCCACTTTCCTTTTTCGCTCCTGTTAAATAATTTACCCTTTAATAATTAACCACTTAACAATTATACTCTTATACGCCCCGTATGTCAAGAGTGCTTTTGACTTTTATGTTGATTTTTTGTAAATTATATGGTAAAATTGAGGTATAAAATACAAACGAGGGCGAAAAATGAAAAGCACCACCTTATGCTACATAGAAAAAGACGCTAAATATCTTATGATACACCGCACAAAAAAGGAAAATGACGAAAACCGTGACAAATGGCTCGGCATAGGTGGAAAGCTTGAGGAGGGAGAGAGTCCCTTTGACTGTGCAAGACGTGAAATACTCGAGGAAACGGGGCTTTCGGCATCCTCGCTTTCATATAGAGGAATAGTCACCTTTGTTTCGGACGAGTACGGAACTGAATATATGCACCTTTTCACCTGCTCCGAGTTTTCAGGCGAGGCTCTTTCGGAATGTGACGAGGGGGTGCTTGAATGGATAGAAAAGAAAAAGCTCCTAAGCCTGCCTATGTGGGAGGGCGATGCGATTTTCCTCGGTCTTCTTGACACCGAGCGTCGCTTCTTTTCTTTGAAATTAATCTACAGCGGAGAAAGGCTCATCTCGCATACGCTTGACATAACGTAAAAAAATTAAAATCCTTGCAAAAGTGCAAATCAGATAAAATCTATCCGTTTTGAATACGGATTATTCGCTATGAAAGGAAAAAGCTCCGTGAATCATATTAGTGTGCGTGCAGAAGGCGTTGGCGGCGGAATGAACATAAAAGATTTTTTAAAAAACAGGCTCGGTCTTTCCGCAACGCTTGTAAAGCGGGTTAAGTTTGGCGGAGTTTTTATAAACGCAAGGAACGTTCATATGCGTGCAACGGTAAATGAGGGCGACACGGTAGAGGTATATCTGCCGGAGGACAAAAGCGACGGAATAGAGCCTGTTGACATTCCGCTTGACGTAATTTTTGAGGACGAATTTATCCTTGCCGTAAGAAAGCCTGTGAATATGCCGACGCACCCATCACGTGGCAACAGTCTGCCCACTCTTGCGAACGCTGTGATGGCATATATGGGTGAAAATTTCGTTTTCCGCTCCGTAAACAGGCTTGACAAGAACACCTCGGGAATAGTGCTGATAGCAAAGGATGCTCTCACCGCCGCTCTGTTAGGAAAAATGATGAAAAATCGCAAATTTAGTAAAAAATACGAGGCAGTTTTGATAGGAACGCCGACTCCGACAGAGGGAATAATTGACGCACCGATAGAGCGTGAAAATACAGACGGCATAAAAAGATGCGTCAGATGCGACGGCAAGGAGGCACTTACAAGCTACCGTGTAATACGCACGCTTGAGGGGGGAAATTCACTTGTCGAATTCACTCTCCACACAGGCAGAACGCATCAAATAAGAGTACACTCAGCATATATCGGTCACCCGCTGCTCGGTGATGAGATGTACGGCGGAGGAGAGGGGATTTACCGCCTGCACTGCAAGGAGCTGAGCTTTTTGCATCCCAAGACGGGCGAGGCTCTTGTATTGAGATGTGGGGCAAATTTTGATATATAAAAACCGAGGTGAAAAATCACCTCGGTTTTTATTTTCGATTTTTATAAATGCGAAAGCCGTACCGTTTATATCATTTTAAGGAATGCTTCCTCATCTATTACAGGAACACCAAGCTCGTTTGCCTTTGTCAGCTTCGAGCCTGCCTCCTCGCCTGCAAGGACGTAGGAGGTTTTCTTTGAAACGCTGCCCGACACCTTGCCGCCGTTTTTCTTAATCAAGGCAGACGCCTCATCTCTTGTCATTGTAGGAAGCGTGCCTGTCAAGACAAAGGTCAAGCCCTCAAGCGTTGACGTCTTTTCCTCGGAAACAGCCTCGCACTTTACGCCAAGCTCTGCAAGCCTTGTGCAAAGTCCTCTTGTCTTTTCATTTGCGAAGAAATCGACTATTGCACCCGCAGTAACTGCACCGATGTCGTTCATTGCGGCAAAGTCATCGAAGCTTGCGTTCATAACTGCATCGAGGGTACGCATTTTTATTGCTATTTCCTCTGCGGCGACCTCGCCGACCTGTCTAATTCCGAGAGCGTACAGCAAGCGTTCAAGCCCTCTGGATTTTGAATCCTCTATTGCAGATATGAGATTTTCCGCACTCTTTTTGCCCATTCTTTCAAGGCTTTCGACGTCCTCGACTCTGAGGGTATAAAGGTCGGGAATTTCCTTTATTTTTCCCTCTCTTAAAAGAAGCTCAATGACCTGCGGACCAAGACCGTCTATGTTCATTGCACCCTTGGAAGCGAAGTGAACTATGCCCCTTGCCGTTTGTGCGGGACAAGCAGGATTTACACAGCGTGTTGCCGCTCCGTCGCCTCTGTCGTCTCTTATCACAGGCTCGCCACAGGAGGGACAAAAGGTTGGCATCTCAAACTCGGGGAGAGTCTCTTTACGCTCGGATTTTATGCTCTCTACGATTTCGGGAATGATTTCCCCTGCCTTTCTGACAACAACTACGTCGCCAACACGAATGTCACGCTCCTTGATATAGTTTATATTATGAAGCGTCGCACGGCTGACGGTGGTACCTGCGAGGCGAACAGGCTCAAGATTTGCAGTAGGAGTGAGGACTCCCGTTCTTCCGACCTGAATATCAACGGAGAGAAGCTTCGTTCTCTTTTCCTCGGGGGGATATTTATAAGCGACCGCCCATTTCGGCGTGCTTGTTCCCTCGCCTACCAGCACTCTGTCCTCGAGGCGGTCAAGCTTTACAACCGCTCCGTCCATATCAAATGACAGCTCAGTACGCAATTCGCCAAGTCTTCTCACGTGTGCGGCAATACCGTCACAGCCTTTTACAGTAACACGCTCGGGCAAAACGGTGAAGCCAAGCTCCAAAAGCCTCTCAAGCGACTCCGTATGCGTTTTGCACTCTCTTCCGTCAGCGTAAAGCGAGCCCTCTTGGAGATTGAAAACAAAAATTTCAAGTCTGCGGGATGCGGCAATACGAGGGTCGAGCTGACGCAGTGAGCCTGCGGCGGCATTCCTCGGATTTGCAAAAAGGGAAATTCCCTCCTCTGCCCTTGCTTCATTAAGCTCGGCAAATACGTGCCTCGGCATATAAACCTCGCCTCTGACTACCAAGTAAGGAAGCGGCTCTTTGAGCTTTAAGGGTATGGATTTTACAGTGCGGAGATTCTCCGTCACATCCTCACCGACAAAGCCGTCGCCTCTTGTGGCACCTCTTACAAAAACTCCGTTTTCATATATCAAGGAAACCGAAAGTCCGTCAATCTTCGGCTCAACGGAATACTCCGCATCACCTACGGTTTCATTTGTCTTTAAAATAAAGTCAAAAAGCTCCTCCTCGGAGAAAACGTCGGTGAGGCTTCCCATTTTAACTGTGTGCGTATATTTTTCAAACTTGTCAAGTGCCTTGCCGCCGACTCTTTTGGTTGGCGAGGTGGGCAAATCAAGCTCCGGAAAAGCCGACTCTATTTCTGAAAGCTCCCTGAACATCGCATCATACTCATAATCCGAGATTTCGGGTGCATCCTTTTCATAATAAAGCTCCGAGTTTCTGACAATCTCGGCACGCAAATATTCTGCTCTTTTCTTTGCTTCTTCTATGTTCATCATAAACGCTTCCGTTCTTTATTTTCTTCCTTTATTTTACCACTTTTCAAAGGATTTGTCAATCAAATTTGAAAGTTTTGAAAAAACCCTTGACTTTTTTTTAAATCGATGTATAATCTTATTGCATATAAATTGTACGAAAAATATACACAACTTATTTTACCGAAAGGATATGAACGCATACTATGAAATCAACCTCAAAAACAATCAGATATTGGGGCTTTTTAAACCTCGGAATTTTGCTTATGGCGGCGGGAATATATTTCTTCAAGGCACCCAACGGCTTTGCAACGGGCGGAGTCAGCGGTCTTTCGATTATTCTCGCAAAGCTCTTTCCCGTCATTTCCCAAGGTCTTTATATGACTATTATAAACGTCGTGCTTCTTATACTCGGAGTTCTGGTGCTTGGCAGAGTTTGCGGCTTTCTTACAATTTACTGTGCGATGATGCTCTCGATTGAGAACCTTGTTTTGGAATTTTTGTTCCCGTTTGTAGAAAATGCGTCGGCAGCGGCAGCACTTCCTCCGTACAGATTTCCGATAATCGGAGAAACGCTTACAGAATACCCATTAATGGAGCTGGTTTACGCAGTTATGCTGACGGGCATCGGTGCGGCAATTATCTTCCGCTCCAAGGCATCGTCGGGCGGCACGGACATTGTTGCCCTCATTCTCAAAAAGTATACCAATATGAACGTCGGCACAGCCCTGCTCTTCTCCGACCTTGTGATTGCGGCGTCTACGTTCATCGTATATCAAAGCTCGGAAAAGGGTCTGTTTGCCCTGCTCGGTCTTTTCGCAAAGGTATTTATTGTCGACGACGTGCTTGATTCAATGAATATGTGTAAATCGTTTATGATAATCACCACAAAGCCGACCGAAATCGATGCTTACATAATGAGCGAGCTTCATCACAGTGCAACTGTATATGACGCAAAGGGTGCATACTCCGACGAGGAGAAAAGCGTTATAATCACCGTTTGCAGGCGAAGCGAGGCATTAAGGCTTCGCAAAAGAGTTAAGGAAATCGACCCCACCTCGTTCATCATCATCACAAAAACAAGTGAGATTATGGGCAAGGGCTTTAGAGATAATGTAAATAATTAACCCCCTTTTACATACTTCAATGAAATAATTACGGTGCTGAAATAAACACGAGTAAAAAAACTCCGCTTCAAAAAAGCGGAGTTTTTCGTTTTTTACATTCTTTCAAGCAAGCCCTTGACGGCGGCGTATTTCAGCACTGTCACGAGAATTTCCGTAGCAAGGCGAAGGTCGTCGTCTGTGGGATAGGTGGGTGCAAGGCGGAGGTTGCGGTCGTTGGGGTCTATTCCGTGGGGGAACGTTGCTCCGACGTCGGTGAGGGTGACTCCCGCCTTTTTCATAAGCTCAAACACGAGCCTTGCAGAGCCAACCTTAACGTCAAGAGATATGAAATAGCCGCCGTTCGGCTTAGTCCATTCGGCAATTCCAAGACCGTCAAGCTCGGAGAGAACTTCGAGGCATATATCAAACTTTTTGCCAATAAGGCTTGCGAGCTTCATCATATGCTCACCTACTCTTTGGGCGTTTTCAAAATAACGAACGTGGCGGAGCTGATTGAGCTTGTCGTAGCCTATCGTCTGTGCACCGAGCAGGGGCATAATCTGCTTCTTGTTTGCCTCGCTCATTGCCATAAGGGCTACACCCGCACCGGGGAAAGTAATTTTTGAGGTAGATGAGAAATAAAGTATTCTGTCAAGATTACCGCACTTCTCTGCCTCGGCAAAGATGTCGAGGAGCTTGTCACCGTTTTCATTAAGATCGTGGACGGCATAAGCGTTGTCCCACATAATTCTGAAATCGGGTGCGGCACATTCCATTTTTGCAAGCCTGGAAACAACCTCGTCGGAATAGGTGTTGCCTGTGGGGTTGGAATACTTCGGCACACACCATATTCCCTTTACTGTCGGGTCCTTTACAAGCCTTTCAACCTCGTCCATATCGGGACCGCCCTCAAGCATCGGGACAGAAAGGAGCTTGAAACCGAAAAGCTCGGTAATTCTGAAATGTCTGTCGTAGCCGGGGGTTATGCAAATCCACTTACGCTGTGGCTCTTCTGACCAAGGACGCTCCGAGCCAACAACTCCGAAGAGCATAGCGCGTGCGATAGTGTCGTGCATAAGCTGAAGCGAGGAATTTCCGCCGACGATGATATAATCCTCCTTGATTCCGTAAAGCTCGGAAAAAAGCTTCTTCATCTCGGGAATGCCGTCGAGAATGCCGTAATTTCTGAGGTCGGTGCCTTGATTTAAGCAAAGCTCACGTGTCAGGGGCATCTCGATGAGCGCCTGGCTGACGTCGAGCTGCTCGGCATTCGGCTTTCCTCTTGAAAGATCAAGATTTAAGCCGCTTTTACAATAATTTTCATATTTTTCAAGAAGAGGCTGATAAAGCTCTTCAAGCTCTTCTTTTGTAAGTTCCGTATATTTTTTCATAATTTCAACCTTTTTGACTGTTTTTAAGAGTCATAAATTCAAATTTTGACTCAAAAAGAGTAAATTTCCTTTATATTATAGTATATTTTGAAAGTTTTTTCAAGTGATTTTGCAAAAAATATTATTTTTTAGGTGAAAAAAGTAAATAAATAAAGTCACCTCTTTCGTGCATTTTATACAAAACGATATACCTTTATTCAAAGAGAGAGGGGTTTTCCTTTTGAGTGTTAAGCTGCTTGACATTTGATGCCCTAAAACATTTTATATGTTAATGCTTGACAAATATTTAAAATTGTTATATAATTTATGCTGATGATTTATATTTGAAAGGACCCACTTTAGAAAATGGCAAACGAAAAAAAGCTTGTAGAGCAAATCACCTCTATGGATGAGGATTTTGCAAAATGGTATACAGATATAGTTAAAAAGGCAGACCTCATTGATTATTCAAGCGTTAAGGGCTGTATGATTATTCGTCCTTACGGATATGCAATTTGGGAGAATATCCAAAAAATTCTTGACTCACGCTTTAAGGAAACGGGTGTTGAGAACGTTTATATGCCGATGTTTATTCCCGAATCTCTCTTAACTAAGGAAAAAGACCACGTTGAGGGCTTTGCACCCGAGGTTGCTTGGGTTACACACGGCGGAAGCGAGAGGCTTGCAGAGCGTCTTTGCGTTCGTCCCACGTCGGAAACTCTTTTCTGCGAGCATTATGCTAACATTATAAAATCCTACCGTGACCTGCCCAAGGTTTACAACCAGTGGTGCACGGTTGTACGCTGGGAGAAGACCACTCGTCCCTTCCTCCGTTCAAGAGAGTTCCTGTGGCAAGAGGGACACACAATGCACAGAACCGCCGAGGAAGCAGAAGCAAGAACCGTTCAGATGCTGAACGTATACGCGGACTTCTTTGAGAAAGACCTCGGAATGCCCGTTATAAGAGGTCAGAAGACCGACAAGGAGAAGTTTGCCGGTGCGCTCGCTACCTACACCGTTGAGGCTCTGATGCACGACGGCAAGGCGCTGCAGGGCGGTACGTCGCATAACTTCGGCGACGGCTTTGCGAAGGCATTCGACATCAAGTATCTGGACAAGGATAACAAGATCAAGTATGCACATCAGACCTCGTGGGGTGTATCCACCCGTATGATCGGTG
>JAZOQA010000028.1:0-31121 GCA_045655765.1 Eubacteriales bacterium
GTCCGCATTCTTCTCCCTGGCAAAAGTTCTGCCGGAAGCCGATGCACTGAAGTACATGAAAGACGCAGCAACCAAGTCCTACCTGAAGAAGGGCCAGGACGTCGTCGATATGAACCACAAGGCTATCGATGCCGGCGCAACGGCCTATCAGAAGGTCGAAGTTCCCGCAGACTGGGCTGACGCTGTTGATACCAAGAAAGAAGCTGCTCTGGAAGGCCGCGAAGGCACCGTGAAGATGGTCAAGAACATCCTCCAGCCGGTCAACCTGATGGACGGCGACTCCCTGCCGGTATCCGCATTCGTCGATCACGCAGACGGTACCTTCGAGCTCGGTGCTTCCGCTTACGAGAAACGCGGCGTTTCCGCATTCGTTCCCGAGTGGAAAGCAGAGACCTGTGTACAGTGCAACAAGTGTGCATTTGTCTGCCCGCACGCCACCATCCGTCCCTTCGCACTGACCGAAGAGGAAGCCGCCAATGCTCCTGAGGGTGCACCGCTTGTCGACCACAAGATGAGCAAGGGTAAATATAAATTTATCCAGGCAATCTCTCCGCTGGACTGCATGGGATGCGGTGTCTGCGCCAATGTCTGCCCGACCAAGTCTCTGACCATGGTCTCCCTGGACAGCCAGGCAGATAAACAGCCCATCTTTGACTACATGGTCAAAGAGGTCTCCAAGAAAGAAGATCTGGCAAGCGATGCAAACGTCATTGCTTCTCAGTACAACCAGCCGTACCTCGAGTTCTCCGGTTCCTGCGCAGGCTGCGCCGAGACCAGCTATGCTCGCCTCGTAACTCAGCTGTTCGGTGATCATATGCTCATCTCCAACGCTACCGGTTGTTCCTCCATCTGGGGCGGCCCGGCTGCAACTTCCCCGTACACCGTCGACAAGAACGGTCACGGTCCTGCATGGGCAAACTCCCTGTTTGAGGATAACGCAGAGCACGGCCTCGGCATGTACCTCGGCCAGAAGAAGATCCGCGACGATCTGAAAGCTTCCGTGGAATACATTGCTGAGAACTCCAAGAGCGAAGCAAAAGCTGCTGCAGCAAAAGAGTATCTGGCAACTTACGATGACGGCAAAGCCAACCAGGCAGCCACCAAGAAGTTCCTCGAAGTCATGGAAGCAGAACCCTGCGACTGCGAGAACTACAAGAAGGTCATGGCCGGCAAGGATTACCTGAACAAGAAATCCTGCTGGATCTTCGGCGGCGACGGCTGGGCATTCGATATCGGTTACGGCGGTGTCGACCATGTTCTGGCCAGCGGCGAAGATGTCAACGTCTTCGTATACAACACCGAGGTTTACTCCAACACCGGCGGACAGGCTTCCAAGGCTTCCAACATCGGTCAGGTTGCTCAGTTCGCAGCAGCAGGTAAGGCAATTGGCAAGAAGAACCTTGCAGAGATTGCAATGTCCTACGGCTACGTTTACGTTGCACAGGTTGCAATGGGTGCTGATATGAATCAGACTCTTAAGGCAATAGCAGAGGCTGAGGCATATCCCGGACCTTCGCTCATCATCGGCTACGCTCCTTGTGAGATGCACTCCATTAAGGGCGGTATGGCAAACTGCCAGGCAGAGATGAAGCGTGCGGTAGAAGCAGGCTATTGGCAGATGTTTAGATTTAACCCCGCAGCAGAGCAGAAGTTCACTCTTGATTCCAAGGAGCCTACCGGTTCTTATCAGGACTTCATCGGCGGCGAGGCTAGATATACAAGACTTGCACAGCAATTCCCGGAGAGAGCAAAAGAACTCTTCGAGAAGGCTGAGACTGCGGCAAAGGCTAAGTACGAGCGTCTTAAGAAGTTCGTTGACTTTTACAGCTAATCTTGAATAATCAGTAAGATAGTGATTCACCCCCGATTTTTTCGGGGGTGAATTTATTTTAAGACCGCCTTGCTTTCAGATGATTTGGGAAGAGGAATTTCTCTGTATAAATTAGAATTGACAAAGGGATTTTTATATGCTAATATAGAGGTATTAAGAATTCTTTGTGGGGTCGGTTATGGGAATCAAAGCGTGGCTTAATAAAAACACTTTCAGTCTTCGAGGGAAGACGGTTGCCGTTACAGGCTCGACGGGTGGACTTGGCACAGAGCTTTGCCGCCATCTTGCAGCCCTTGGTGCAAGCCTTATTTTGCTAAATAGGAGCGAAGAACGGACAAGGGTGCAGATGTCGGAGCTTTCTTTGGTAAATCCTGAGGTGCAAAGCACCTTTATTCCGCTCGATCTTGAGGATATCAGATCGGTTTTCTCTGCTACGGAAGAGTTGAAAGCAAGAAAGCCCGATGTGCTTATACACAACGCAGGGGCGTACAGTATTCCAAGACATACCTGCCAGACGTCCTTTGACAATGTTTTTCAAATCAATTTTGTCTCCCCTTACTATATGACACGTGAGCTTTTGCCTACGTTTAGGAAATACGGAGGACGCATTGTGACGGTCGGAAGCATAGCGCACAATTATTCGAAAAGCGACGAAAACGACGTTGATTTTGCAACACGGGGCAGGGCTTCTCTCGTTTATGGCAATGCAAAGCGGTATTTGATGTTTGCTGTGGCAAGGCTGTTTTCCGATGAGACCTCTGCCACATCGGCAATAGTGCATCCCGGTATAACCTTTACAAATATTACAGCCCATTATCCAAAGGTGATTTTTGCACTCATAAAGCACCCGATGAAGATTATTTTCACAAGACCGAGAAAGGCGTCGCTCTCCATTCTAAAGGGAGTGTTTGACTCAACCTTGCTTAACGAGTGGATAGGACCAAGAGTAATGAATATATGGGGCTATCCGAGAAAAAGCCGCCTGAAAACCCTCACAAAAGAGGAGTGCGAGCATATCTTCGCAACAGCGGAAGAAATTTATGAAAAACTTAAAAATGTAAAAATATAGGCACCCGTGTTGCATTTTAGCACAGGTGCCTTGATTTTTATTAATATAAGCTCTCATAAATTCCGCCGGGGATAAATTCTTTTATCAGCGAGTTCTCGGGGACAAGATGTGCGTCAATCGGGGTGATCTTACGCAAGGCCTCAACTATTGTTTTTGCGTATTCGCTTTCTATCTCGAGTTGTCCGTCTATGAGCCTTTTTGCAAACGGAGCCATAACGGACGGCTCGAAGATATGAAACGTGTCGAATGTAACGTCTGCGGTTTCTTTGTACGGGTAAAGATAAACGTCCTCTGCCTTTAATACGTTCTGCCACATATCAAGGGTGCGTCTTGCATTGGAGGCACGGTATATGCTGTCACGAACCATTCGTCTTACGAACCTGAGCTTTTTGCCGGAGAGTATACGGTCTTCCCCGTCGCTTATGTTGGTTGAAACACTGACGAACAGCTTTAAAATGCTCTCACGTGGCAAGGCGTCGGAGATTTTAGGATTTAAGGCGTGCAGCCCCTCGATGATAAGACAGCCGTGTGGCATTGGCGGGTATTCTTTTTTTGACACTTGGGCTGCCACCTTGAAATCGTATTTCGGAATCTCAAAAGCCTCACCCCTTGCGACACGGCGAAGCGTGGATGTGATCTCATCCAAATGCAAAGCCTCGGGACATTCGTAATCTATCTCTTGGCTCGGTGTTTTTGGGTAAGAGGGGTCGTTTGAGTCCTTGTAAAAATCGTCGAGAGAGACGGCTATGGTCTTCTCACCAAGTCTTGTAAGCTCGTCTGCGAGCAGGTTGGCGGTGGTTGTTTTGCCTGAGCCTGACGGACCTGCAAGTAGAATTATTCGCACCCCGGGGTCGTCACTTATTCTTTTTGCGAGGCTGTTTATATGGGTGTGGTATTGTAGTTCTGCGGCTTTTATCATCTCTTCGGGATTTGCTGCGAGTCGGTTTATTTCTCTATAATCAAGCTCGGACATACAAGGCTCCTTTCATTCATAATATTATAAGTATGCAAAAAAGCCGCAGGGTGACACTAAAAGTCGTATAAAAAACTTTCTTTTGGTCGTGGGCGGCTTTTCTTCAAATGATTAATCTATATATTCGCTTGCGAGACGCTTTATCGCCTCGAAGGATTCGTCGGACAGATGATGCTCAATCTTGCAAGCATCGCTCGTCGCCGTCTTTTCGCTGACGCCGAGCTTCATCAGAAACGCTGTAAGCAGCTTATGCCTTTCGTACATTTTCAATGCAACCTCCTCGCCTGCCTCTGTTAGGGTGAGGAAGCCGTCGGAGTTCACGTTTACGTATCCTCCGCTTTTAAGAAGGCCTATGGCACGGCTCACGCTCGGCTTTGAAAAACCCATATATTCTCCTACGTCGACGGAGCGGACGTGGGGATTTTTTTTATTAAGGACAAGTATCGTCTCAAGATACATCTCGCCCGATTCCTGCAGATGCATTGCCTATGTCTCCTTTTTCTTTATTTATAAATAGGATAGCATAAAATTGTTAATAAATCAAGCCCTGCCACAATTCTTTTTTCTTTAAGACTGCCACAATTCTTTTTTCTTCAATTCCCAAGCGGTTACAGAGCTTGATTTTGCATTCGCTCGACCACGGACAGTTTTTAGGAGAAAGCATACGCCTCAATCTATAAAAAGAGGATAAAATGCACAAAAAGTTAGCTTTTGCTAACTCCAAGCTGCGGGCAAAATGACGAAATTTTACAGAGATACAAATTTTTTGAAAAAAGCTATTGACATTTTTACAAATTTTTTGTATTATATTAGCAGGTTAGCCGTGGCTAACTTCATATATAAAAACAAGTATATTTCAGAACACGTCATTCTTTTTTCTATCCCGTTTTGTAAACGGAGAGATTGTTGAGGCGTGACTTTTGGCTTGAAAGGGGCTTTTCTGATGAAGACACTGAAAGAAATTAAGGTAGGACACACAGCTAAGGTTGTGCGTATTCACGGCGAGGGTGCCTTGAAGCGTCGTATTATGGATATGGGAATAACCAAGGGCGTTTTGGTCACTGTTCGTAAGGTTGCACCTCTTGGAGACCCGATAGAATTGACTGTAAGGGGCTACGAGCTTTCTATCAGAAAGGCAGATGCACATACGATTGAGGTTGAGGAGTAAGATTCGTCCCGTACCTCAATCGTAAATTTAAACAGGTGGGTTAGTCTTTGCTAACCTGATGTATTTTAGAGAAAGGAAGAATTAAGACGAAATGGAAATTAAAATCGCCCTTGCGGGCAATCCAAACTGCGGGAAAACGACACTTTTTAATTCCTTGACCGGCTCTAACCAATTTGTAGGCAACTGGCCCGGTGTTACAGTGGAAAAGAAAGAGGGAAGGTTAAAGAATCACGACGACGTTATTATAATTGATCTTCCCGGAATTTATTCGCTTTCCCCTTATACTCTCGAGGAGGTCGTTGCAAGAAACTATCTTGTAGGTGAGCGTCCCGATGCGATTTTAAACATAGTTGACGGCACAAACATTGAGAGAAATCTATATCTTACAACTCAGCTTACCGAGCTTGGTATTCCTGTTGTTGTTGCCATAAATATGATGGACGTCGTTAGAAAAAACGGAGACAAAATTGACATCACGGGTCTTTCCAAGGCTCTTGGCTGTCCCGTGGTGGAAATATCTGCACTCAAGAGCACAGGCATCGCCGACGCCGCAGAGGCTGCAATAGAGGCGGCGCGTGGCGGAAGAACCTTTCCTATGCACATCTTTTCAGGCTCGGTGGAGCACGCCCTTGCGCATATTGAGGAGGCGGCGCTTCACAATCTTCCTGCCGACAGACAAAGGTGGTATGCCATTAAGATTTTTGAGCGTGACGAGCAAGTGCGTCAGCAGCTGAATATTTCCCCTGAGCTGTTCTCGCATATAGAGGACGACATCGTACAGGCGGAAAGGGAGCTTGATGACGATGCAGACAGCATTATTACAAACGAGCGTTACGTATACATAGCAAACATTCTTAAAGGTGTTTATAAGAAGAAGAGAGATGGCAAGCTTACGACATCAGACAAAATCGACAGGGTTTTGACCAACCGCTTTGCAGCACTTCCGATTTTTGCGGCGATAATGTTTATTGTCTACTTCATATCTGTAACTACCGTTGGCACGTGGGTGACGGATTTTACTAACGACGGGTTGTTCGGTGACGGATGGTTCTTCTTCGGAATAGGCAGAGAAAAGTACGAGCAGGCGGTCGAGGATTATGTCAGTGACAGTGAGATTATGGAAAAAACCGCAAAGTACGTAAGGGCAAATGAAGAGGCGGGTAAGACTATTGTAGGTGTCGAAAGTATAAAGGCGGCACTCGGCGGACTCTATGATGGCTCGGACAAAGAGGCTGATTTTGATGCTTTAAGTGAGGCGGTAGCCTCTTACGGAGGACAGGTCGTCACAGGTCTTGATGCGGACGGAGAGCCTGTGTATCTTGACGTATGGTTTGACTCAAAAATGCAGAATGCCCCCACCCCGGGTGACGGCTTCGGTCTTTGGATTCCAGGTATCGGCGTTGCCACAGCGGCAGGGCTTGAGGCTATTGGCTGCTGGGATTGGCTCTCGGGTCTTATAGTTGACGGAATTATTGCGGGGGTTGGAGCTGTGCTTGGCTTCGTTCCTCAAATTCTCGTTTTGTTTATATTCCTTGCTTTCCTTGAAGCGTGCGGTTATATGGCACGTATAGCCTTCGTTATGGACAGACTTTTCAGAAAGTTCGGTCTGTCGGGCAAGTCGTTTATTCCTATGCTCATCGGCGTTGGCTGCAGTGTTCCCGGAATTATGGCCTCACGCACCATTGAAAACGAGCGTGACAGAAGAATGACGGTTATGACTACTCCGTTCATTCCCTGCGGAGCAAAGGTGCCTATTATAGCGCTTATTGCAGGAACGGTGTTCGGCGGTGCTTGGTGGGTCGCTCCCTCGGCATATTTTATAGGAATCGGTGCTGTTATAATTTCCGGAGTTATCCTTAAAAAGACCAAGAGGTTTGCCGGCGAGCCGGCTCCCTTTGTAATGGAGCTGCCTGCATATCATATGCCCACCGTTTCAAACGTGCTTCGTTCTATGTGGGAAAGAGGCTGGTCATTTATCAAAAAGGCGGGCACGGTCATTCTTCTTTCCACCGTTTTCATTTGGCTCGGCTCTCACGTAGGCTTTGTCGGCGGGAAATACGTATTCGACACCGAAATGGAGCTTGCAAGCAGTATTCTCGGCGGACTTGGTGCGGCGATAGGCTGGATATTTATTCCCCTTGGCTTTGCCGGGCTTGAAACGGCACTTGCGACCGTTATGGGTCTTGTTGCAAAGGAGGAGGTTGTTGCGGTGCTTTCCGTCTTGGATTTCATCGATATGACAAAGCTTGCGGCGTTCTCGTTCCTGATGTTCAATCTCCTTTGCGCCCCCTGCTTTGCTGCAATAGGTGCAATCAAGCGTGAGATGAACAGCACAAAATGGACTCTTTTTGCAATAGGCTATCAGTGTGCGTTTGCGTATGCTACGTGCTTTTGCATATATCAAATAGGAAGCCTTGTCAGCTGTCTTTCCCGTGGTGTTGTCGCCGCAGGACCTGTGATAGGCACGCTAATTTCTTTTCTAATAATAGGCTTTGCCGTTTATATGCTTTTTAGAGACCCCGAAAAGAAAAGACAAAATTTGAATGAGCAAAATAATTTTGCGTAAAAGAAAACTAAGGGAGGATTTTCCAAGTGACTTGGCTTATAGAAAATCTGCCGTCCATATTCGTGCTTTTGGCGGTTTTAGGCTTTGCGGCTCTTTTGGTATGGAGTCTTGTGAGAGCTAAAAGAAGCGGAAAATCCGCCTGTGCGGGCTGCTCCGGTTGTTCTATGAGAGGGAGCTGCAGTGGCTCTTGTCAGGGAAGTGAAAAGAGGCTTTCTTCCGAAAACAAGACGGACTAACGTAAATAAAGGAAAAATATTTATAAAAAAAGCGGCGTATTCCAAGGATTGCGCCGCTTTTCCTTTGCTTTTTTAAAAATGCGATGAATTTAAAATTTGGCGGTAAAATACCGCTGAAATTTAACACGCCCCCGCACTTGCCGCTCAGGCTTTGCGAAAACGGAGAGAAAAATGGCAAAGATGTGAAAGAATAAAAAGGAATTTTGAGCAAATATTTGAAAAACATCTTGAAAAATATACGTAAAAGTGTTAAAATAATGTAGATTTAAAAATACATACCTGAAAGGAAAAAACAAAAAAATGAAAATTCTCGTTATCAATGCAGGCTCCTCCTCGCTCAAGTTCCAGCTTATTGATATGGACAACGAAGAGGTTATCGCAAAGGGTATTTGTGAGGAAATAGGAGGCAAGTCCCGCTTTAAGTATAAGGTTCCCGGGAGAGAAGACTACAAGTCCGAGCCGTCTATGCCCACTCACGCCGAGGCATTCAAGCTCGTGCTTGACACTCTCGTAGATGAGAAGCTCGGTGTAATCAAGTCGGTTACTGAAATCGGTGCAGTAGGACACAGAGTTCTTCACGGAGGCGACAAGCTCTCCGGCTCCGTTCTTGTGACCGAGGAGGTAAAGGCTACTATCGAGGAGTGCTGTGACCTCGGCCCCCTTCATAACCCCGCAAACCTTAAGGGTATCATCGAATGCGAAAAGATTATGAGTGTTCCTCAGGTTGCCGTATTTGACACAGGCTTCCACCAGACTATGCCCGATTTTGCATATATGTATGCGATTCCTTATGAGTATTACGAGAAGTATAAGATTCGCCGCTACGGCTTCCACGGCACCTCGCACCGTTACGTCAGCCAAAGAGCCGCTGCAATGCTTGGCAAGGCACCCGAGGACTGCAACATAGTCACCTGCCACCTTGGAAACGGTGCTTCCTTTGCGGCTGTAAAGGGCGGCAAATGCTTTGACACATCTATGGGCGTTACTCCTCTTGAGGGTATTATGATGGGTACAAGGTCGGGTAACATTGACCCCGCTGTTATTCCTTATCTTATGCGTAAGGGCGAGCTTACCACAGCAGATGACATTGACAAGGTGTTGAATAAGAAGTCGGGTATGCTCGGCGTCAGCGGAATTACAAGCGACAACCAGGAGATTCTGAAGCTTGCCGACGAGGGCAACGAGAGATGTCAGCTTGTAAAGAATATGTACGTGCATCAGCTCACAAAGCTTGTCGGCGGCTACGTCGCAGCAATGGGCGGTGCGGATGCTATCGTATTTACGGGCGGAATCGGCGAGAACACGCTTTGCTACCGTGAGGAGGTTTGCAAGAATCTCGCATTCCTCGGCGTTAAGATGGACGCAGAAAAGAATGCTATAAGAGGCGAGGAGATTGAGATTTCCACACCCGACTCCAAGGTTAAGGTCTTTGTAATCCCCACCAACGAGGAGCTTGTTATAGCAAGAGATACGCTTGATATTGTGTCCGCTTTGCAATAATCAGCAAAATAATTTGCAATAATCAGCAAAATAAGACGAAGAAAAATGACGGGCATATCCCGTCATTTTTCACAGTAGGAAAGGAATTTTTGAAATGTACGACGAGCTTACCTCGGTTGACATAAAGAAAATGGAGGAGGAGATAACCTACAGAAAGGTTACTCTTGCACCAAAGCTCGGTGAGGAGCTAAGACGCACAAGAGAGTACGGCGACCTCTCCGAAAATGCCGAATACAAGGAGGCGAAGCGGGCTAAAAGGAAGAATGACAGCCGCATTCGCTACCTTGAAAATATGATTCGTACAGCAAAGGTCATCGACGTAAAAAGAGAGGACGGTGTTGTGGGGCTTTTCGACCACGTTGTGATTTATAACGAAAAGCTCGGAAAGGAAAAGAAGATACAGCTTGTGACGACCCTGAGACAGAACGCACTTCTCGGCTTTGTCAGCAAGGAGTCGCCTCTCGGTCAGGCAATAATGGGCAAAAGGGTGGGCGACCGTGTGCTTGTAAACGTCAGCGACACGGTGAGCTATTACGTGGTTATTAAATCCACAGAGCCGGGGGCAGACAACGAGGATTTGCCGATAAGCGGATTTTGACGTGGTTGCAGAAAAGCGAAATTTGACGTGATTTGCCGAAAAGGTGATTTTGACGTATCTTGACAAATACTGCTGTTTATGCTAAAATTATTAGCGTTAATTATTTTTAAAAAAGGATTTTAGAAGTGGCTGATTTTAAAACGGAAATAGAAAGACGGCGTACCTTCGCCATTATATCTCACCCCGACGCAGGAAAGACGACCCTGACGGAGAAGTTTCTCCTTTACGGCGGAGCAATACAGTCCGCAGGCTCTGTAAAGGGAAAGCAGAATGATAAGCACGCAGTCTCTGACTGGATGGACCTTGAAAAGCAGAGGGGTATCTCCATTACCTCGTCGGTTTTGCAGTTCGAATACGACGGATATTGCATAAATATTCTTGACACCCCCGGACACCAGGACTTCTCCGAGGACACGTACAGAACGCTGATGGCGGCGGATTCTGCCGTGATGGTTATAGATGCGGCAAAGGGTATAGAGCCTCAGACGAGAAAGCTCTTTAAGGTTTGTGCGATGAGGGACATTCCGATTTTTACGTTCATCAACAAGATGGACCGTGAGGCGAGGGACCCGTTTGATCTGCTTGACGAATTGGAGCACGAGTTCGGGATAAGAACCTATCCTATGAATTGGCCCATCGGCTGCGGACAGAAGTTCCGTGGCGTTTATGACAGGGACAAGCACTCAATTCTTTCCTTTGGCGATTCGCACAGAGGACGTGACAGAATCCACGGAGTGGATTGCGATATTAGTGACACAGAGAAGCTCGATGAGCTTATAGGCGAGAATATGAGAGAGGAGCTTGTGGAGCAGGTTGAGCTGCTCGAGGGTGCGGGAGGCGATTTCGACCTTGAGGCTGTCAGACACGGCAAGCTCTCGCCCGTGTTCTTCGGCTCAGCTCTCAACAATTTCGGAATTGAGCCTTTTCTTGAGCATTTCTTGAAAATGACCACCTCGCCCTTGCCGAGGGTTGCAGACGGGGTGCGGATTGATCCGTTTGACGAGGGCTTTACCGCATTCGTCTTTAAAATTCAGGCTAATATGAACAAGGCACACCGTGACAGAATTGCATTTATGCGTATCTGCTCGGGCAAATTTGAGCGTAGCAAGGAATATTACCACGTTCAGGGTGACAAGGCGTTCAGGCTCTCTCAGCCTCAACAGATGATGGCATCGGAAAGAGAGGTCATCGACGAGGCTTATGCGGGGGATATAATAGGCGTTTTCGACCCCGGTATTTTTTCTATCGGTGACACTATCTGTGAAAAGGGCAGAAAAATTAAATTCGAGGGTATTCCCACCTTTGCACCCGAGCATTTTGCAATGGTCGAGCAGGTCGATTCAATGAAGCGTAAGCAGTTCGCAAAGGGAATGAATCAGATTGCTCAAGAGGGTGCGATACAGATATTTTTTGAGCCTAATTCGGGTATGGAGCGTGTTATTGTCGGCGTTGTCGGCGTGCTTCAGTTCGAGGTGCTTGAATACAGACTTAAAAATGAATACGGCTGCGACTTACGCAGAAGCAATCTTTCGTACCAGCAGATTCGTTGGATAGAAAACGAGGGGCTTGATCCAAAGACCTTAAAGCTATCGCACGACACAAAATGGGTGCAGGATTTCAGAGGTAAAAATCTTCTTATCTTCACCAGCGAATGGGCAATACGCTGGGTTCTTGAGGACAACCCCGAATTAAAGCTTGCTGAATTCAGCAGAAACGAGAACGAATGATATGAGAATGAGAAAAAAGAAGAATTCCGCATCACGCCTTTTGGCTGTTTCGGAGTTTCTCTATAAGCATACGGGCGAGCCGCTTTCCGATCCATCAGGGAGTGTTTTTCTCAACACGGGTGCCCCCGTCTTTCTTGAAATAGGTGCGGGAAAGGGCGGCTTTGCCTGCGAGATGGCGAGGAGAAACAAGGACGCTTCTTATTTTGCGGTGGAGCGTGTGACGGATTGCGTTGTTCTGGCGGCAGAGAGGGCAAGCTCATACGAGGGCGGTCTTGGAAACCTTAAATTCCTTGTGGAAACGGCAGATCGCTTGACGGAAATTTTTGCCGAGGGGACGGTTGACAGGATATTCTTGAACTTCTCCGACCCGTGGCCGAAAAAGGGCTATGCGAAGCGTAGGCTCACGCACAGAAGATATCTTGCCGTGTATTTCAATCTTTTAAAGGACGGCGGTACACTTACTTTCAAGACCGACAATACGGGACTTTTTGACTTCTCTGTTGACGAGATTTCCGAAATGGGGCTTAAGTGCGACGTTATCACACGTGATTTGCACGCCTCAGAGTGGAATGAGGACAACGTTATGACGGAATATGAAACAAGCTTTTCCTCGCAGGGTATAAAAATAAATATGCTCCGTGTGACAAAGCCCTGCGGCTTCAAGCCCGAGATACCCTCGGAGTTTAAACCGGGCGGAATGCTTTTTTCCAAGAACGAGAAAAATGCAGCAGTCCTTTGAGCATACTCACGGTGGTCACAGAGAACGGATGCGTGCGAAATTCAAGGCACACGGACAGAGGGTTTTCGACACGTACGAGCTTCTCGAAATGATGCTTTATTACACCGTCAGATACAAGGACACAAATCCCTTGGCAAAGAAGCTTCTTATGCGGTTTTCGTCTCTTTCGGGGGTTTTTGCCGCAACGAGGGACGAGCTTTTGACGGTGGAGGGTATAGGCGAGAGGACTGCGGATTTTCTGATTTCTCTTGGCAAAACCCAAAATGAGATTTTTGAGATGCTTGACTTTGATGACTCACAGCCTCTTACTTATAAAACTGCGGGCGAGATGTTCGTCAAATATTTTGACTCGTTAAAGGAGCGGGACGCAGAGGGAAAGCACCGTGTCGTTGCCGCCCTGCTTGACAGCGAATGCAAGCTCATTTCCATTGTAAATTTATACGAGCTTGATTTTTCTTCTGCAAGAGTGACGGGCAGACCGTTTATAGAAGCGGCACTTTCAGCCCGTGCGTCGGTTGTTCTTGTGGCTCACAACCACCCGTACGGACCTTACTGTCCGAGTGCGGGCGATATTGAGGGAACAAAGCTTGTGCGTGATGAGCTTATGGCGGCGGAGATATATCTTGCCGAGCATTACGTTATATCGGGAAACAGATTTTGCGGAATGTCGTTCAGCGGCTATTTTCCAATGGTTTTGAATCAGACTAACGCACTTGACTCCTTTGTCAAGAGTGCGTCGGGTTTTGATACCGAAGACGCTAATCTTGCGACCCGGGGTCGGCCCTGTGGGCTTATATCCTCGCTTTTGTCGAGTGTGTTCGAGCCTTGTCTTGCACAGAGGATGGGCGTAAGCGTTACACAGAGCTTCCCACGCCTAAAAGATGTTTTCGGCGCGGATTTTTACATATTGAATGAAGTGCTTAAATCGGAAAGGGCGACAGTGTTCTTAAAGCTGTTCTTCGCTCTTTTGGTTCGTGCAAGGACGGACGGGTTCGTTTTTGGAAGGACGCATACAAAAGAAGAGATTGCCAAGTATTTTTCAAATTTGATTGGCTTTTCTTCGATAGAAAACGTGTATATAATGCTCTTTGACCAAAGGCGGCACGCCGTGGCCTCGGAGTTTGTCTCAGAGGGAACGGTCAGCGTTTCAACCCTGATGCCAAGACGGCTTCTTGAAATTGCAAAAAGACACGGTGCGGCGAGTGCGGTTTTGGCACACAATCACCCCGGGGGTACGGCAACTCCGTCGGGCGATGACCTTGGAGCTACCATTGCAGTAGCGAGGCTGTTTCGCTCCGTTGGAATTAAGCTTGAGGCTCATTATATCATAGCGGGCAGAAAATATTTCGCCATAGACGGTGACGTTTGTGAAAGTGAGATAGAGCCGAGTGGCTATTTAACAAAGGACAAATAAGAGGTGTTGACGTGAAAGAAATAAGGGGAGGCGTATTCACAGGCGAGCGTGCCTTGTTTACAACCAAGGGTGCACGAATTTTTGACGCTGTCTTTGAGGACGGTGAGTCTCCGCTTAAGGAAAGCGAGGACATAGAGCTTTTTTCCTGCTCATTTAAGTGGAAGTACCCTCTTTGGTACTGCAAGAATATTTTGCTTCGAGACTCCGCTATATCGGAAACTGCACGCTCCGGAATATGGTACACGGACGGAATAGAAATCGAAAATACAAAAATAGAAGCGCCGAAGACCTTTCGCCGAGCTAAAAATATTTCCTTAAAAAACGTCTCCCTGCCGCACGCAGATGAGACCCTGTGGAGCTGTGAGGATATAAGGCTTGACGGCGTAAGTGCTGTTGGTGACTACTTCGGAATGAATTCAAGGAACGTTGTAGCGAGCAATTTTATTCTCTCGGGCAACTATGCCTTCGACGGAGCGGAAAACGTCACTGTAACGGGGGCGAAAATGCTTTCCAAGGACGCATTCTGGAACTGTAGGAACGTCACCGTGAGGGATTCTTACATATCGGGTGAATATCTCGGCTGGAATTCCGAAAACGTCACGTTCATAAACTGCACTCTTGATTCAAATCAAGGGCTTTGCTATATGGAAAACGTGAGGCTTGTGAATTGCCGCTTGGAGTATTCAGATTTGACGTTTGAGTATTCATCTGTCGATGCGGAAATTATAGGCAATATTGTAAGCGTAAAAAACCCGAAATCGGGACGGGTGGTTGCAGACTCATTCGGTGAGGTTAAAATCGAGAGTGAGTACACAGACCCCGAAAAAATAAATGTCGCTGTCAGAGGAGCAAAAGACTGTGAAATATGATTTTGACAAGGAAATAAACAGGCGAGCAACGATGTCCGTAAAATGGGACGTTTCCGAAAACGAATTGCCGATGTGGATTGCCGATATGGACTTTGAGGCACCCGAATTCATAAAAAATGCCGTCATTAAGACTGCGGAGCACGGCGTTTTCGGCTATTCGATGACACCCGTGTCGTATTTTGAGGCTATTGCGGGCTTCTTTGAACGCCGTCACGGATACAGACCCGACGTCTCGGAGATGGTTTATTCCTCGGGCGTTGTTGCGGCGATTTCCTCTATGGTGCGTAAGCTTACAACCCCTGCGGAAAACGTGCTGGTGCAAGCCCCGGTTTATAATAATTTCTATAATTCCATACTCAACAACGGCAGAAACGTTATATCCTCCGACCTTATTTATAAGGATGGAAAGTACAGTATTGATTTTGTGGACCTTGAAGAAAAGCTTGCCAATCCTCAAACGACCCTGATGATTCTGTGCAACCCACATAATCCTGTGGGCAAAATATGGTCAAAAGAGGAGCTTCTTTCTATCGGAAAGCTTTGCTTGAAGCACGGCGTAACCGTTATATCTGATGAAATCCACTGCGATATCCTCCGCCCCGGGGTGCATTATACGCCCTTTGCATCTCTTGATGAAAGGTTGAGAAGAATATCGGTCTGCTGCGTTTCATCGTCTAAAACGTTCAATATGGCGGGTATGCAGTCTGCGTGCCTTATTATTCCCGACCCGCACCTGAGGCACAGGGTTTGGCGTGGGCTGAACACCGATGAGGTCGGCGAGCCGAACATCTTTTCTATGGCGGCAAATATTGCCGCATTCAACGAGGGCGACGAGTGGGTTGATGCCTTGATGGAATATATTTTTGAAAACCGTAAGGTGGCAGAGGATTACATAAAGACAAATTTGCCAAGGCTTCGCCCCGTAGCGGCCGATGCAACGTATTTGCTCTGGCTCGATATATCGGCATATTCAAGCGATGCTGTCGCTTTTGCAAAGCATTTAAGAGAGAGTACGGGACTTTATGTCTCGGCAGGCACAGCATACGGCAGGGCCGGAGAGGGCTTTTTAAGAATCAACCTCGCAACGCAAAGAAAGAACGTCCTTGATGCACTTGGGCGTCTTTCGCTTGCAATAGACCGACTTTAAACCAAAACAAATAAAGCCAAGTGAACAAGATATGCACCCCGAGATCAGATCCATCTCCGGGGTGCATTTTTGTTCTCGGTTTTTATTTCATAAATTGGTATTTTTGCCATAATTGAGCATTTTAAAACTTACGCAAGGGTATTGACAAAAGAGGGGCTTTGTGATAAAATCAAAGATGGCGATGACGGAGAGAAAATTTCCGACATCATTCAAGGAGAGAGAGAGCCACAGTGGGCAATAGTCGGTAATGCGGAGCATTTTTATGGCTCCGAGGCTTGATGCTTCATTAGATTGAGAAAGAGTTGATAGCGTTTTTTTGCAATGGCAAAACGCAGGTGCGTCGCCACAGGCAAAGACTTTCCTTGTGAGCTTGATGACGGCCCTATACAAGTACAATTTGAGTAGTACTGCGGTTGATTTTGACTCACCCGTCTCAATGCGTGAAAAGAGACAGGGGTCTTTTTATTATTTTAATGCATAATTGACGGAGGGACATAAAAAATGACAGAAAAGAAGATGAGAATCGAAACAAAATGCGTTCAAGGCGGCTATAACCCCCAAAGCGGCGAGCCAAGACAGATTCCTATAATTCAAAGCACAACATTTAAATACGGAACGAGTGAGGATATGGGCAAGCTCTTTGACCTTGAGGCATCGGGATACTTTTATTCGAGACTTCAGAACCCCACCTGCGACACTGTTGCAGCGAGAATCTGCGAGCTTGAGGGCGGAAGTGCCGCAATGCTCACCTCGTCGGGTCAGGCGGCTAACTTTTTTGCCGTATTTAATATAGCCTCTGCGGGTGATCACGTTGTTTCTTCGAGCGCTATTTACGGCGGCTCTTACAACCTGTTTGCCGTCACGATGAAGCGAATGGGTATTGACTTCACGTTTGTTTCTCCGGATGCTACTGAGGAGGAGCTTAATGCCGCATTTACTCCGAATACTAAGGCTGTTTTCGGCGAGACTATTGCAAATCCTGCACTGAACGTACTTGATATAGAGAAGTTTGCAAGGTGCGCACACGCTCACGGCGTTCCGCTTATAATCGACAACACCTTTGCAACCCCCGTAAACTGCCGTCCCTTTGAATGGGGGGCGGACATAGTCACTCATTCAACCACCAAGTATATGGACGGTCACGGAAGCGCTGTAGGCGGTTGTATAGTCGATTCGGGCAAATTCGATTGGCGTAAGTCTGGCAAGTTCCCGGGACTTTGCACTCCCGACGAGAGCTATCACGGTGTCACCTACGTTGACAAGTTCGGCCTTGAGGGGGCGTTTATAACAAAGGCTACCGCACAGCTTATGCGCGACTTCGGTTGCACACAGTCGCCGCAAAGTGCATTTTTGCTTGGACTTGGTCTTGAAAGTCTGCACGTAAGAATGCAAAGACATTGCGAAAACGGACTCGCAGTTGCAAAATTTTTGAAGACACACCCCAACGTGGCTTGGGTTACTTACCCCGGTCTTGAGGGCGACAAGTACTATGACCTTGCCAAGAAATATATGCCAAACGGAACGTGCGGGGTTGTAAGCTTCGGTGTAAAAGGCGGCAGAAGTGCGGCTGAAAGGTTTATGAAGAATTTGAAGCTCGGAGCAATAGAAACGCACGTTGCGGATGCCCGTACGTGCTGTCTGCACCCTGCAAGCGCAACCCACCGTCAGATGAATGATGATGAGCTTCGTGCGGCGGGTGTTTCGCCCGACCTTGTCCGCTACTCCTGCGGAATTGAGAGTGCTCTTGATTTAATTGAGGACCTTGACCAGGCACTTAATTCTATCTAATTTTTTAAGAAATCCGAAAGGAGCGGCAAGAAGATGCCGATTAAAATACCAAACAAGCTCCCCGCTGTAAAAACGCTGGAGAACGAAAATATTTTCGTTATGACCGAAAAGCGGGCGATAGAGCAGGACATAAGGCCGCTTAAAATCCTTATACTGAACCTTATGCCTACAAAAATCGACACGGAGACACAGCTCTCCCGTCTTCTTGGCAACACTCCCTTGCAGGTTGAGATAGAGCTGATACGCACACGCACTCACGTCTCAAAGAACACCTCCGAGGAGCATTTGCTTGCGTTTTATAAGGATTTTTCCGACGTCAAGGACGGCTATTACGACGGAATGATAATCACCGGTGCGCCTGTTGAAAAGCTTCCGTTCGAGGAGGTTGACTATTGGCAGGAGCTTGTCGAAATTATGGAATGGAGCAAAACTCACGTTCACTCTACGTTCCATATTTGCTGGGGTGCTCAAGCGGGGCTTTATTATCATTTCGGAATTGACAAGTATATGATGGACCAAAAGCTCTCGGGCGTTTATGCCCATACTGTGGAATATAAGAAATCCATTCTCTTCCGTGGCTTTGACGACGTTTTCTACGTTCCTCATTCAAGGTATACAACCGTCAAAAGGGAGGATATAGAAAAGGTTAGTGAATTGAAAATTCTCTCCTCGTCTAAAGAGGCGGGTGTGTATGCCGTTTCTACTAAAAACGGCAGACAGATTTTCATCACGGGTCACTCGGAATACGATGCACTCACTCTTAATAAGGAATACGTAAGAGACAAGAATGCGGGTCTAAACCCCAAGGTTCCAGAAAACTATTTCCCGAAAGATGACGACACAAAGCCGCCTCTTCTCACCTGGAGGGCACACGCAACTCTTTTGTTTTCCAACTGGTTGAACTACTTTGTATATCAGACAACGCCGTACGATATTATGGAAATTGGACGTAATTAATTTAAGAAAGGAAATTTTAAAATGAAGAAAATTATTTGCTCAAAGGAATACGACACGGAGAAAAGCACGCTTGTAAAAAAGCTCACCCGGGGTGAATTTGGCGACCCCGATGGCTACGAGCAGAGCCTTTATCTCACCGAGGATGGAAAGTATTTCTTTTATACCAACGGCGGAGAGAGCTCCCAATATCCTAAGGAGGATATAAAGAGAGCCTCCAAGAGCACAGCGGAAAAGTGGCTTGCCGAAAATACTTAATAACATAAAAAGCACAGGCAAACCGAAATGCACCCCGAAAGAGTATGAATTTTTGGGTGCATTTTGCTTTGTGTAACGCACGACGCAGCAAGTGGAGTCAGGGGATAGATAAACGTATTTTATATTACCTCGGACGCCTATCCCTGTGGAGCTAAGACCGACGGGGTTATGTATAATCTTGCAAAAGCCTGCGATTTTCTTTTGCTTTCAATAAAAAGGTTGGATTTTTTTTGAAAAGGTATTGCATTTTTCATTTTTTTGTGATAAAATATTGCTATGTCAATATGCGTAAGTGTACGCAGAGGGATAAAATTCATCGCTTTTGAAAGGAAATTCAGATGGAATACGTTCTTATGGGAATACTTCTTCTTTCTGCTCTTATCATTGTTATTGCAGTGCTTTTTCAGAGCAGCAACGAGGACGGTCTTTCCGGTACTATTTCGGGTAAGTCCGATACCTATTACGGAAAAGATAAATCTACGCACAAGGATAGACTGCTCTACAAGTGGACGCTTTTTGCGGGCATCGTTTTTGCCCTTGCCGTATTCCTTGTATATGCAATGCAGCCCGATCTTCCCACGGTTGTAAGTGACCCCGAGGCTTGGAAGGGCTTTTCCGAATACAAGGACATTCTTTAATTCATAAAAGCGGTAGGTGCAAATCCTTCCGCTTTTCTTTTTTGGTTATTTTCCGCATTCGGAGTCAAAATAAATATATGAAGAAAAACGTTACAAAAAGAGATTTTAAGAAATTTACGTCAAAGAACACGCATAAAAGACGTGACAAGGACAAGGCGAGGCGTGAGCTGAGACGTATGGTAGAAGAAACGAATACAAATGCCTCGGGTGCGAAATTCGGCACTGCTGTCGATTTTGGCAAAAGGGGCTTTTTCGGCACGGGCGGACGCTACTCGAACGTAGCTGTGGGAATTTTCTCCTCCACAAAAAGCGGCTTTGGCTTTGCAAGGCTTGAGTCGGGCGAGGACGTATTTATTCCAAGAGGTCGCACATCAGGTGCTTTGGACGGTGATAAAATCGAGATTGAATATTCACGTTACAAGGATCGCTTCGGAGAAGAAAAGACCGAGGGGCGTGTTAAGAAAATCCTTGATTTTGGGCGAAAAACCTTGATTGGGACTGTGTTAGAGGAGCTTGTTTTATTTGGTAGAAAAAGGCGTGGCTACGTCTTGGTTTTCATTCCCGATGACCAAAGGATTGATCTGCGTCCGAGGGTCGAATTTGCGGCAGGGTCAAAGGACGGAGACAAGGTTGAGGTGAGGCTGAACAGAGGCGGTGCGTACACACCCACGTGCGACGTTATACGCATTTTCGGCAGGGCTGATGATTTTGGTGCAAATTACCAAGCACATCTTGCAGAGTGCGGAATAGAAGAGAACTTCACCGAGGCGGCTGAAATTGAGGCACTTCGAGTTGCCGGTGAGCCTGTGGTTACAGACGGCAGAAAAGACAGACGCTCGGAGATTATATTTACAATAGACGGTGCGGGGGCAAAGGACCTTGACGATGCCGTCTCTTTAAGACGGCTTGCAGGCGGTCTTTGGCAGCTTGGTGTACACATAGCGGACGTGTCGCATTACGTAAGGGAGCGTAGTGTACTTGAAAGAGCGGCTATGTCACGAGGCACAAGCGTTTATTTTACAGACAAGGTTGTTCCTATGCTGCCAGAGGCAATTTCAAACGGCTCGTGCTCCTTGAATGCGGGTGAGGACAAGTATACTCTTTCGGCTATAATAAATATTTCGCCCGAGGGAGAGCTTCTTTCACTGAAGCTTGAGAAGTCGGTGATTAACAGCAAGGTACGTGGCGTTTATTCCGAGGTCAACGAAATCTTTGACGGTGTTGCAACAGAAGAGGTCCTTGCCAAATACAAAAGAGTCATACCTACGCTTATGCGTATGAGAGAGCTTTATCTCATATTAAAGAAGAAAAGCCGCACCCGGGGTGCCGTGGAGCTTGAATTTTCAGAGGCCGAGGTGCGTCTTGGCACCCTTGGCGAGCCTCTTGATATAGTCAAACGTGAACGAAAAGACGCAGAAATGCTCATAGAGCAGTTTATGCTTGCGGCAAACGAAGCTGTGGCAAAATTTCTCACAGAGCGAGGTATTCCTTGCGTTTACAGAATACACGAGCCGCCGCCCGAGGACAAGCTTGAGGATTTTGTCGGCTTTATACGCAATCTCGGCCTTGACACGAGGGGAATTAAAAAGACCGCTGTAAGACCGAGCGATTTTTCTCACGTACTTTCCGAGGCAAGTGAAAAGGGTCTTTTAGCCCCTGTCAGCTACACGATGCTTCGCTCAATGTCAAAGGCGAGGTATTCAGAGGAGCATCTTCTTCATTTTGGACTTGGGATAGAGTATTACTGTCATTTCACCTCGCCTATCCGCAGGCTTGCCGATTTGGCTACGCATAGAATCATTCATAAGGTTTTGTTTGAGGGCAAGGGGCAGCAGAGGTATTTGTCATTTGCCAGACGGGCGGCTGTTGCGGCAAGTGAGGCGGAGCTGCGTGCCTTGAATGCGGAAAGACGTATTGAAAATATGTATAAAGCACTTTATATGTCGCACTTTATCGGAGAGGAGTTCGATGCGGTGGTTAATTCAGTGACCTCTTTCGGGCTTTTTTGCGAGCTTGAAAACACCTGCGAGGGACTTGTCCCGATAAGTGAGCTTTGTGGGGATTTTTATTTTGATGAAAAGCAAAGACGGCTCGTCTCCCCCACGGTCACTTACCGCCTTGCGGACAGGGTCCGTGTAAGGCTTGAGGAGGCGGACGTGATGGGCGGAAGGCTTCGCTTCTCTGTAGTTTCCTTTTCGGAGGGTGAGTGATGAAAAGAAGCATTAAAATTTGCGTATACACCTGCACGGCATTTTTGTTTTTGCTTGCACTTGTGCCGTATTTCGGTCTTATTGGTGATTGGGCACGAATTTTGGCGTACGTTTTGGCGTTTGCAATTCCCGCAGCGACTGTGCTTTTGGTGTCGAGGAAATTCGGTTTTCAGAGTGAAAAATTGCCATTGGGGCTGGGGCGGGGTGAAACTAAGCTGCTTTTACCTCTAATTTTACCGTGCGTTGGTGCAGTTGTGCTCCTGTCATTTTTGACCTCGTCTCTCTTGGCTCTTTTTGGAGCTTCGAGCGAGGTCGGACTTCCAAGCTCCGGCTTGCTTATAGCTCTTGAATATGTTATTATACCCGTCCTTGGGGAGGAATTTCTTTTTAGGTATATTCCTCTTAGATTTATTGGCGTGTATTCAAAAAGGGCGGCACTTTTGGTGTCTGCAATTTTGTTCTCATTGGTGCATTTGAATCTTTTTCAGATTCCCTATGCATTCCTTGCAGGACTCATATTTGCCGCACTTGACCTAATGCTCGGAAGCCTTTTGCCGTCGTTGATTCTTCATACGGTGAATAACGTCCTGGCGGTTTTGTGGCTTCTTTTTGCAGAGGAGTATTTCGTTTTTCCAATCTTGATAATTCTTGGTGCTTTGATGCTCATATCGCTTGTTGCAGTGATTTTTATGCACAAGAGATATTACCGCCGCTTATCCCCTGTAATTTCACACGGGGTTATACATTTAAGCTCTGAAATTGTGATTTTTGCTATCTTTGCCACCGCTTTTTCAGTGCTTGCGATTTTGTAAATTCAAATTTTCCTTCTGACGAGGTTCCTTTATGAATGAATACATAAAAAATGAAGATGAAAAATTTATAAGACGAGCGATAGAACTTGCCTCTGTTGCCGTGGAGCACGATGAGGTGCCTGTCGGTGCGGTTGCGGTAAGGGACGGGAAAATTATAGCCGAGGCGTACAATACACGCCAAACAGACAAGTGTGCCACCCACCACGCTGAAATTCTTGCAATAGAGGCGGCGTGCAAGGCCCTCGGAGGCTGGCGTTTGCCCGGTGTGACCCTTTATGTTACAATGGAGCCGTGCGCTATGTGTGCGGGTGCTGTTATCAACGCACGCATACCACGTGTGGTATTCGGGGCACGTGATTTACGCTTTGGTGCATTTGGTTCGCTTTTAAATCTTGCCAAGGTGCCTCTAAATCATCACCCCGAGGTCGTCGGAGGGGTGCTTGAGGGTGAGTGCGTGCAGCTACTCTCCGATTATTTTAAGGGAAAACGCTCCGCCCGTAAGGCTGAAAAGCGCAGCATAAATGAATAAATATCAGTAAAATGAACAAAAATCCGAACGATAGACGCTTGCAGCTATGCTCGCCGAGGCATAATCGATCGGATTTTTTAATTTTTATTCTAAAAATCATTAAAAAAGTGTAAAATAATTACAAAAACGCCTACTTTTGCCGCCCTTTTAGGTCGCTCCGAGTGAAAAATGTTGACAAGTAAACAATTTTGTGATATAATTGGCGTATGTGGGCATTTGGAACTGTTATATAAAGGTACGGTGTGTATGACAAGCAGAGGCTTACCTTTAATCGGATTTTCACCCGTCTTGCCGCTCTCTTTGTGAGGCTTTGATGTAAGGCTTTTGGAAAGGGCTTTTATGAAAAAAATAAAGGCGATATTATTTGACCTCGACGGCACGCTTCTGCCTATGGACCAGGAATCGTTTTTGCGTGCGTATTTCGGAGGACTTTGCAAGACGCTTGCTCCCCGAGGCTATGAGCCGAGGGCGCTTATAGATGCACTGTGGGCAGGATGTGCGGCGATGATTAAAAACGACGGCTCTGTCGCCAACGAGAAAGCGTATTGGAAAAGGTTTTCTGATATTTTAGGTGAGGATATAGAAAATGAAAAGGGCGTCCTTGAGGATTTTTACGCTCGAGAGTTTGACGAGGTTAGAGGGGTGTGCGGCTTTGACCCTGATGCCTCCTTGGTGGTGAGGACGCTGAAGGATAAGGGCTACAGAACGGTGTTGGCAACAAACCCCGTTTTCCCCGCAGTTGCCACTCGGGCGAGAATGCGCTGGGCGGGGCTTTGTGAGGAGGATTTCGAGCTTTATACGACGTATGAAAATTCGTCGTTTGCAAAGCCTAATCCGCAGTATTACCGCACTATTCTTGCCACCCTTGGTCTTCGTCCTGAGGAGTGCTTGATGGTGGGAAACGACGTTGACGAGGATTTGGTTGCTGCAGGCTCTGTCGGTATGAGAGTTTTTCTTATTGATAAGTGCCTGATAAATAAAGAAAATAAAGATATTTCGGTGTATCCAAGGGGTGATTTACGTCAGCTGTTGGATTACGTAGAACAAAATGAAAATGATTAAGGAGAAAAAATATGGCTTTTGTAATTTGTACGGATTCTGCTTGTGACCTCGACCAAAAGATGCTTGCTTCGCTCGGGGTCCGCTTTGCTGAACTCACCTTCCGCTTTGACGGCGAGGACAGGGAGTATTCAAATTTTGAGATGGAGAACAAAGCGTTTTATGACAAGATGAGGGCGGGCGGAGTAGCCAGAACTGCTGCTATCAACGAGTCGAGCTTTGAGGCTCTTTTTACTGAAATTCTCGACACGGGTGCCGACATTTTGTACCTTGGCTTTTCTACCGGACTTAGCTCGACCTATAATTCCGCAAGAATGGCAGCCACCGCTCTTATGGAAAAATATCCGGAGCGTAAAATCATAACCGTAGACACGCTTGCTGCATCTGCAGGTCAGGGACTGATAGTTTACCTTGTGTGCCAAAAACGAGACAGTGGAGCGACGCTTGAAGACACGTCGGAGTATGCAAAGAGTGTCGCACCACGTATGTGTCATTGGTTTACAGTAGACGACCTCGTTTATTTGAAGAGGGGCGGCAGAGTCAGTGCCATTACTGCCATTGCGGGAAATCTCCTTGGTATCAAGCCTGTGCTTCACGTAGATGACGAGGGACATTTGGTGAACGTTTTAAAGGCTCGAGGCAGAAAGAACTCTATACTTGAGCTTGCAAAGAAATATGATGAGCTTGCACTCGATAAATCGGGAATAGCTTTCATATGTCAGGCACAGTGCACGGACGATGCGCAGCTGCTTGCAAATATGCTTCGTGAAAAGCACGGAGCCGACGTAAAATATATCGCCGACATCGGTCCTGTCATCGGTGCACACGCAGGTCCCGGCACTCTTGCTCTTTTCTTTGAGGGTAAGGAAAGATAATATATCACAAGAGCGTGTGCCGTCTTCTTTTGATTTGCAACACGCATTTAAGGAGATTTATCACTTATGGCAATTAAAAAGAACAAGACTAAGACAGAGGAAAAGATCTCTGAGGTCACCGTAACTGAAAAGAAAACCAAAAACAAGGCAAGCGAAAAGCCGAAGGACGAAAAAAAGACCAAGAAAGCCTCCCAAAAGCCGAAAAAGAAAATAAGCAAGTTCCGGTACCTTGGCGGATTTTTGATGGCGAAGATGGCAATGGGCGGTGCCGCAGAGCTGCGTCACAACGCCGATGAGGTAAACAAGCTGAACGTCTTCCCTGTGCCTGACGGCGACACGGGTGACAATATGCGTATGACCATAGAGAGCGGAATTGCCGCTGTTGAGTCACTTGATTCGGACGATCTTGCAGAGGTTATGAAGGTCTTTTCTCACGGAATGCTCCTCGGTGCAAGAGGAAACTCGGGCGTTATACTCTCGCAGTTCTTTGCGGGAACGGCAAAGGCTCTTGACGGAGTCGGAAAGGCGGATCCGCTCTTGCTCGGTCACGCACTTGAGGCAGGCGTAAAGCAGGCTTATGCGTCCGTTATGACACCGACAGAGGGTACAATTCTTACGGTTGCCCGTGAGGCTGTTGAGTATGCGGTCAAAAGAGTTACCACCGAAAGCACAATACGCACCTTTTTCGCCGACCTTGTGAATGAGATGCATAACTCACTTGAAAGAACTCCCGAGCTTTTGCCGTCGCTTAAAGAGGCAGAGGTTGTTGACAGTGGCGGAGCAGGCTTACTCTATATAATCGACGGCTTCAACAGAGTTTTGAATGGGCAGAGAATCGAGGCGAAAGCCACCGAGTCCGAGGACACGAAAGCACAGAAAAAGACGGAGAAGGTGGCACCCGTGTCGCTTTCTGCGTTCGGTCCTGACAGTGTGATGACGTACGGATACTGCACGGAGCTGCTTGTTAGAGTTCAGAATTCCAAGTGCGATGCAGAGAATTTTGATATAGAGCCGCTTAAGGAGTTTCTTGCCTCGGTTGGCGACTCGATAGTGGTATTTAAAACCGAAACGATAGTGAAAATTCACGTTCATACCTTAACCCCCGAGCGTGTGCTTGAATATTGCCGCACGTTTGGAGAGTTTTTGACGGTAAAGATAGAAAATATGTCTCTTCAGCATACTGCAAGTGAGGAGAAAAACGAGGAAACACCCACCCCCGTGTTGCAAAAAGCAGAGGAAAGGCCTGAAAAGCCCGCCGAGCGTAAGAAATACGGCACAGTAGCGGTTGCAAGCGGCGACGGACTTGAAAATCTTTTCCTTGAATTCGGAGTTGACGTTGTCATAAGAGGCGGTCAAACTCACAACCCCTCCACCAACGAATTTATCGAGGCGTTTGAAAAAATCAATGCCGAATGTATCTTCGTGCTTCCCAATAACGGAAATATAATGATGGCGGCATCACAGGCGGCCGAAATGTACGAGGCGGCAAGGGTTTTTGTCGTCGGCGCAAAGAGCATAGGTCTTGGATACGCCGCAATTTCCACAGTGGACTTTTCTGTCGCTACCCCCGAGGCTGTGCTTGAGCAGATGACGTCTTCGATGAATGCCGTTGCTACGGGCTACATCTCCCCCTCGATAAGAGATGCCGACATCGGCGGCGTCCATATCCAAAACGGCGACACAATGGGTATCATTGACAAGGAAATCGTCGTCTCCGAGGCGGACTCAACCACAGCGGTGACAAAGCTTGCATCGACGCTCCTTGACGGAAGATTTATGCTCACTGTATTCGTCGGCAAGGACGCAAAAGAGGAAGAAAAGAGTGCGCTTGAAAAGCACGTGGCAGAAAATCACCCCGATGCGGAAATATATTTCCTCGACGGCGGTCAGGATGTCTATCCTTACATTTTTGTAGCGGAATAAACCGAAAAACAAGTAAAGCGAGCCTCAAATTGAGGCTCGTTTTTATATTCACAATTCTCTTGACAGACATAATTAGCTGTGCCGAGGTGATTAAATCTACCTCTTGCTTTTTGAAGATTTTTGTCAACGGAGGCTTTTCGCAAAATATTAAGGGCTTTGACGGTAAAAAACGGGGGCATTTTACGATTGGTGCTTTAGAGGCTTTTCGCAAGCCCACACCTCTTTTCTCTGAAAGCTTCGGCACTGCTTTGCTACGACCTCTTTTCTCTAAAAGCTTCTGCGCCTCTTTCTGCGAAAGTTTCGGTATTGACAATTATTTTAAAATATGATAAAATGAAGAGTATGAAAAAGATGTATTTAGAGGCGGGCAGGGTGTGTTCGGCACACGGAGTCCGTGGGCTTTTAAAGGTTGAGTCCTGGTGTGACACACCGAGGGTGCTTGCGACGCAAAAGCGTGTATTTCTCGCCACGGGGGGTGGCATTTACGAGGAACGCAAGGTGCTTTCGGCAGCGGTTATGGGTGAGGCTGTGCTTATGGGCATTGAGGGGATTTTGTCTCGTGAGGAGGCATTTGCCAACAAAGGCAGGGTCCTTTATTTGCACCGTGACGACGTGCCTGTAAAGCAGGGGGCGGCACTAATTGCCGATATGATAGGGCTTGACGTTATTGATGTTGAATCAGGACGTGTGTACGGTACACTTTCGGATGTTTCCGATGCTCCAAGAGGCAAGATTTATACTGTTAAATGCAACACGGGTGAGGTGTTAATACCCGGAGTACCCGAATTTATAAAGGAGATAGACGTCGAGAGGGGCGTGTTTGTAAAGCTCATTCCCGGCTTCTTTGACGATTTAGATGAGGTTTGACGTAATGACGCTCTTTCCCGAGCTTGTTCGCAGTGTTCTTTCGGAGAGCATAATAGGCAGAGCGGAGCGAGCGGGCGTTATAGAAATTGGGTGTCACAACATAAGGGACTTTTCTCTTGACAGGCACAGAAAGACGGATGACACTCCGTTTGGCGGCGGTATGGGAATGGTTATGACCTGTCAGCCCATATACGACTGCTACCGACACGTGTGCGAGCAAATTCCCGAGGGTGCAAAAAAGAGGGTCATATATATGTCCCCGAAGGGACGTATGTTCTCTCACAGCGTGGCACAGGAGCTTGCGGAATACGACAATTTGATTTTTCTTTGCGGTCACTACGAGGGCGTTGATCAAAGGATTATAGACGAGATAGTTGACGATGAAATTTCAATAGGAGACTACGTTGTGACGGGGGGAGAGCTGCCTGCCTGCATTGTAATAGATGCTGTCTCACGCTTAAAGGAGGGGGTTCTCTCGGCAAAGGAATGCTATGAGGACGAATCTATCTGCTCGGGCTTGCTTGAATACCCTCAATACACCAAGCCCCGTGAATTTCTCGGCAGGGCAGTGCCTGAGGTGCTTCTTTCGGGCGACCACGCAAAAATAGACCGCTGGCGGCTTTTGGAGGCTGTGAAAATCACACGTGAAAGGCGTCCTGAGATGCTTGAATTACACCCCGAATTTGAGGAGGCTCTTTTGCCCCGTGAAAAACGCAAAAAACGCAAAAAACTTGACACGGGTACGGACTCGGAGTAGTTTTCCTTAAACAAAACGAAAGGATTTTCACTTTTATGGCAAAAAACAAATCGACTCTCCTCTCGCTTCTTGATGGGTACGAGACCCATACGGACAAGGGCGGAGAGCTGGGTGGCAAGCATACGGAGAAGAGCTTTTTCTCCCGTTCTCTTTCCGGATCGTTTACCGGAAGACGAAATGCATCCAACCGACTTATAACATTAATAAAAACGGGCATAAGAATGCTCGTATATACCTCAACGAGAGTGTACGGAATAATGCTCATAGCCTTTGGCTCTCTTGCGGCTCTTGCCGAGCTTATGTCGGCATATTTTGGCTCTGATGCCCACAACCGTATGTCGCTTATTACGTCTCTTGTGCTGGTGCTTTTTGGCGTGATATTTACGTTTGCTGACAAGCCTGTGGGTATGGCATTTGAGGATTTTCTTCCGACGGACTTCGTGCTTTTTGAGTTCTTTTGCTTGAAGAGAATGCGTAAGGGCGTTCAGCAGATTCAAGGCTATCCTGCTTTTGTCGGAGTGATTGTCGGGGTGCTTTTTGCCGCACTGGGAGTCTTTATAAGTCCGATTCGCGTGGTTTTTGCTGCTTTGATCTTATTCTTTGTGCTTTTGTCATTGGCGTCACCGGAATTTTCGTTCCTTGTGTCGCTCCTGGCACTTCCGTATATCTCATTTTTTGAAAGCAGTACGCTGATTTTCTCCGTGCTTTTGCTTGTGGCGACGGTCTCGTATTTTCGTAAGGTTATTTCGGGCAAGCGTATTTACGTTTTCGAGCAATACGATCTTCTTTTAGGCATAATGATTCTCTTCGTGCTTATCAGCGGAATTTTTTTAAAAGGAATCGAGTCGTTTGAAAACTCCGTAATGCTCCTCTTCGGCGCACTTGGCTACGTTTTGGCGAGCAATCTTGTAACAAACCGCCGTCTTGCCGACAGATTTTCCGTCGCTGTGGTTATTTCATCGTTTCCCGCTTCGGTTTATACCTCGGTGATGCGTATACTTTCTGCAATGTCGAAGGTCCGCTATACACCGCAGGGATTTTATTCCTCATCAGTGTTCGGCACCTTTTTGATAGTCGCAATATTCTTCGGTATCTCGGGGCTTGTGGAGGCAAAGAGGCTGGGTCAGAAGCTGCTCTTCCTTTTTGTAATTTTTGTAAATGCGGCGACGCTTGGCATAATGTGGAACTTTATGGCGGTATTGTCGGTTCTTCTTGGGCTTTTAGTATATCTTACCGTTCGTATGCACAGGCTTTCGGCACTTCTTACTGTGCTTTTGTCATTTGTGGGATATGCTGTGCTTATTTTGCCGTCCGTTTTTTTGAACAATAGGGCGGTCAGTGCTTTTATGGGTCAGGATTTTGATTCTCTTAAAGGTCTTTGGAGTGCGTCTGTTCGTATGTTTGGCGACAACGTATTTTTCGGTGTCGGAATGGGTGCTGAGTCGTTTTCGGAGGAGATTTCGTATTACCTCGGTACGGGAGCTGAAAGCTCCTCAAACATCTTCCTTGAAATTGCGTGCGAGGCGGGCATATTCGCCCTTGTCTTCTTCCTTTTGGTTCTGATGAGCAGCCTGAGGCACAGAAGCATCTACCGCAGCTACGTTAAGCACTCGGAGGTGCGTACCGTTTCCACTACTGCTATGGCGGCGATAGTTGCACTCATAATCTACGGAACGCTGAATTATATATGGGCAGAAACCGAGCTTTGCTACATCTTCTGGTGCGTCTTCGGTCTTGGAAGTGCCACCTTGCGTATTGCAAAGCGTGAGTACGACGACAGAATTACTTATTATAACGACGTCGTAAGCCGTGAAACCTCCGATGTAGATGTGCAAATAGACGGATTTGAACTGAAAAAATAAGTGCAAATTATTCAAATCGTATAGACTTTTATAAATTTGTTAAAAATTATTGATTTTTAAGAATTAATTTGTTATAATTATGAATACAAAATATCTCTTAAGGAGACAAATCATATGATTTCTCGCAGTGTAACGATTAAAAACAGCGTAGGCTTGCACGCAAGACCCGCAACTTTCTTTATCCAGAAGGCGAACGCTTATAAGTGCTCAATCTGGGTTGAGAAGGAGGATTGCCGTGTGAATGCAAAGAGCTTGCTTGGCGTGCTCTCACTCGGTATTTCAAAGGACACAAGCATTACTCTTATCGCTGACGGTGCTGATGAGGCTGATGCTGTGGCAGGACTTACTAATCTTGTAAACAGCGGTTTCGCAGAGATCTAATAAATAGGGCTGACGATTTGCAGACAATCGGGGGGAGCGTGTATTCGTATTTTCGCCTCGGTATACATATGTGAAAAATTCGCTGTAATGGGCGAATTTTTCGTCCTTATAGGAATCTTTTTTTAGATTGACGTTTAAAAGAGGATTTTGGGTTAGGACCTTGTATGTTGCGCCAATCATCAGCCCTTTTTATTATCTTCGCTATTTTCAATGACTTGTATTTGTAAAGAAATGAGGTGATAGCTCCGTATGAATATACTCGAAAGATTACGCGATAAGGCAAACTCCTTGCCGGAGTCGGCGGGAGTATATATAATGAAGAACGCCGACGGCGATATCATCTACGTCGGAAAATCCAAGAAGCTGAAGAA
>JAZOQA010000029.1:0-23993 GCA_045655765.1 Eubacteriales bacterium
ACATCGTGCCCTGCTCCTGCCTGCGCGAGGCACTTGCATTTGAAAGAATTGCCGCATCGGGCATGGGCAAGCTCATAGAAAAGCAGTCATTTGAAAATTTCGACCTCGATTGGTACGGCAAGGACACCGAGGCAAGAAAAAAAGCGGAAAACAACCTAAATTCTGCAAAAAAATATGCAAAAAATTTTAAAGTCGGCATAGGCAATCTGCTTTTAATGGGTTCAACAGGTACGGGAAAGACTCATATTTCTACGTCCATTGCAAAGGAGGTCATCTTCAAGGGCTACGACGTAATTTACGACAGCATACAAAACATAATCTCGGATTTTGAAGCAGATAAGTTTAAGAGCGGCTACTCCGCAGATTACGAATCAAAGTCGGACAAATACCTTGAATGTGACCTTTTGATAATAGACGACCTCGGTACTGAGTTTGTTAGTCAGTTTACAACCTCTTGTCTTTACAACCTTATAAACACACGGCAGAATCAAGGTCTTGCCACCATTATCTCCACCAACCTTTCCGCAGAGGAATTAACCGCAAAGTACGAGGGCAGAATATACTCCCGTATCATAGGCTCGGACTGCGAGGTGCTTTTCTTTGAGGGGCGTGACCACAGAATTTACAGTTAAAGATGCACTCTTCAGCTCGCATTTTATAATAAAAAAAGGAAGCCCGAATTTTCAGGCTTCCTTTTGCTTTTACATTTTAAAAATCCATATCTCTGTTTTCGAGGGCGGCGAGTGCCACTCTGAATGCACGCGCGGCTACAAGACGCTCCTCCTCGTCCTTGCTCTGCATCATAGGCAGAAGACGTCGGTAGATTTCGCCCTTGACCGACATATCACGGGAAAGTCGCTCCGTGCCGTAAAGGGGCAAGGTCTTGTCCGTCATATTGAAAAAGTAAAGACCGAACGCATCGCTTTCAAGATGGTTTGGAATGATGAAGCGAGGCTCAACGTAGCCCTCAAGAACAATTTTAAGTGCCGTGTCGTGACCGTACTTTCTGTCGCTTATAAGGCGGCTGATGCGGTTTAAAATCTCGTTGTTGGTATTTACTCCCGTGATGTCAATAACCTCGGTTTTAAAATCAAGATGACCGAAGACCACGGGCTTTTTCGTTCCTATGGAAATCTCACCGTTTTTGTTGTAGCTGACGGCAAAGCGGTTTACTCCACCTATTCCCGGCTCATCGAAGCCTATGCACTCAATAGCACCCGGGTAGCTATATATCGATGCATCTGCACGGCTGTAATCCACCCTTACGTGGCGTGAGCCGAGCGCATAATAATCAGCTCCGAACTTTTTAAGCTCGTCCTCTGAAATGGGGCACATACCCGACCCAAGCTCTCCGTCTATATCTCCGTAGCCACAAACTATATTAATTTTCGACATATCGTCAACACGGCGGTCGTAAAGCGGACTTTCATTCAGCGATGGGGTTTCAAATGCCCATCCGTAGACGGTAACGTTCTTCTCAGGGAAATCAAAGCGGTCAAGATTTGCACTCTTGAAGACGTGGCAGTTTTCAGGCAGTCTTCCGGACTGGTAAACAGGGTTGTCCTTGTAGTGGTCGTGGCGACCCGGGGCTATAATAAACTGCGTACCGGAGCAGTTGCGAAGCTCACGTATAATAATCTCGGCTGTCGTATTCGTAACAAATCCCGCATCGAACATATCGCCGCTTATAAGTACAAAATCAGTCTCCTCGTTACGTACAAACTCCATAAAACGCATAAACGAGGTGCGTATTTCACGCTTACGCTCATCACACTTTTCAGGGGGAAGACCAAGCACGGGCGTGTCAAGATGTATGTCGCTTGCGTGCATAAATTTGACTTTAAATTCGGTATCCTTTTCGCTCATTGCAAACCTCCGATGCTTCTATATAATAAAAGTATACCATTTATTTTGCAGTTTTGCAATATTTTTCTCAAAAAAATAAAAAATCTCTTGCATATAGGTAAAAAATGTGATAAAATTAGTATAAATAATCCGAGGCAGAAAAAGGAGGAGTGTCAGATGCTCGGTCTTGCAATAAGAAATACAGGAAAGCTCGTTCGTGAAAAATCGAAGTCGGAAAACGTAAGACTCGGAAGACTTTTTACTAAAAAAGACACAGCACGCCTTATGGCTGATATGGTAGAGCTTAATCCCGCAAAAGCAACCTACACCATTCTTGACCCGGGTGCCGGAACGGGAATCCTTTCCGGTGCAATAATCGAAAAAATATGCAAGGAAGCTCCAAATTGTAAGCAAATTTTCCTCACCGCATACGAAAACAACGAAGAATTTGCGAATATGCTTGAAGACAACCTTGAGAGGATCAGAAAGAAGTGCCGCCACGATTACGGTGTCAGGCTCTACCCCACCGTATACAGAGAGAATTATCTGACAGCGTCAAGAAATCATTACACCGTAACTTTCTTTGATTCTGCGGAAGATAAGTATGATATAGTAATTTGCAATCCCCCGACAGAGCTTTGCGAAAAGAGTTCCGACGAGGCTCTTGCCGTCGGTGGAATTACGCAAGTAAAAATCAGTCTGGCATATCTCTTTGCTCGCCTTGCAGGCAAGCACCTTGAGGATGACGGCGTTCTCGTCACCGTCCTGCCCACAACCGTGGCAACGGCATCACAGCTCACTTCGTTCCGCCGTGAAATGGCAGAAAAACTCGCACTTTCAAAAATCCACCTCTTTATAGGCAAGCAAAAGAACGAAAAGCGTGCCGTGCCTTTGAAGAAAAGCATCATTCTCGCATACAAAAAAACCGAGGAAAGAGGCCCCATAGTAATAACCACGTCGGGCGACACCCCAAAGCCCGAAACCGTCGTCACTCTCCCCGAGCTTGACTACGACTTCGTGGTTGACAAGACGGACGGCACACTCACGCTTCCAAAGAGCGTAGAGGATACCAAAATCGTAAAATACATAAGTGCATTCCCCGAGACTCTCACCTCGCTTGGGCTTAAAATGTCAACTGGTCTTGTGCTTGATTCACGCTGTGACGACCTGCTCTTCACCGACTCTGTTCCGGGAACGATTCCTCTTTTAAGACCCGCCGCAATCAGAAACGGAACAGTCCGCTTCCCTCTTCCCATAAAGAAGCAATACATCGCTCCAAAAGAGGCAAATCTCGTTCAGAAGAACAAGAATCTGATACTAGTAAAGCGTGTGCCATCAAAGTCGGACGACAGATTTGTAAATTCCGCAATATACCTTGCAGCACAGCTGCCCGCATACAGATATATCACCACCCACAACAAGGTCAATTTTATTGACACTAAGGACAAGCGGGACGAGATGCCCGCAAGGCTCGTATTCGGTCTTTTCGCTCTTTTGAATTCCACAATCTACGACAGATATATCTCAATAATTTCAAAATCGAAACAAATCAACTCAAAGGAGATGCGTTCTCTTCGTCTTCCTCCCCGTAATATAATTGAAAATATGGGTATGAGACTTATGCAGACAAGGCAAACCTCTGCCAGCGTATGTGACCAAATTGTAAATCCTACTTTACATATAGTTGCAAAATAATTTAACACGGGGTGCTTTATTTCCTTTAAAGCGTGGCGTAACAGACCTTAATTTCACCTCATCAGCACCAGAGTGCGTTGACGTAGAAATAGACCCGTCATAAAAATCACAAAAAACGGCAGGCTCTCCTCGGCTTATCTGCCACTTGCTCTTCTTGACTGCAAAGAGAGTATATCAAAAGAACAAAAGAATGACCTGCAGTGAGATATAAAAGAACAAAAGAATGACCTGCGGTCGAAGCACTTTGCTTCGACCGCAGGCTTTTTATACAAATTATTAGTTAAAAAAGGGTTTTATACGAGCCACGCAGATACAAAAGCTCCAATGGCGGCAGTACAGCTCATTGTGAATATCGTAGCACACTTTACGCTCTCGGACATTTTGTTTTCAATCCTATGCGAGCCGAGTGACCACAGAACAATCGGGAATATAGGATACATATACCTATGCTGACAGCCGTTTACGGTGTAATGCCCGACGGGAGTGTACGCAACGTAAAGCGAGGTTGCAACAAGAACCACAGCACAGAAGCAGGCGGCAAGATTCCAGAATCTGAATTTGCCCGCCCCGGGGAAGAGGTCGTGCTCGCTGCGGTCGGTGAACATTGCAAAAAGCATAGCGATAATTGCAAGAAGCCCGAACGCCGCCGTTCCCTCCCCGCCAAGCCAGCCGAACAGGGTGAAATTGGCTGAGGTCTCTGCTATTGAAAAATACTCCGCAAGAAACCTCAGGCATATTCCCAAATATTCAAACGGATTATGCAGAATGAAAGAAATCTGTCCTGACGAGCTTACGTCCGAGCCGCCTCTTGAATCAGTTCTGCTCTCAGGATTTACAAGCATAGGAACAAGGAACGTCATAAGGATTGCAAGCATCGTCAAAAGCACTACTGTTTTTGTAAGACGGGCAGATTTTTTTGACTTAAACTTGCTCCTTGGCAAGAACAGAAGAGGAGCTAACATAATAAAATATATCTGCTTCGGTCCTGTCGCAAATGCCATAAAGAATATAATTATAAACAGGTCAAAGCGGCGGAAAATCTCACCCTTACGCTGCATAGTGCCTATCAGATAGGCGTAGCCGAGCATCATTGCACCGTTTATCCACCAATCGCAGGAATACTGTCCGCCGAGGAAAAGAAACACAGGCAGAAGAGCTATTGTGACGAAAATATACTTTCCGCTCTTCAATCGTCTTATTGCGAAATATACGAGCAAGGAATAAACAACGAGATTCAAAAGTTTGCCGTAAACGAAAACCTTGGCATAATCCGCACCGAACGCACCGATGAGTGTCATCGAAAACCAAGCAGGAATATAAGCTATAAAATCAAACGCATAATATACGAGTGCAAGCGGAAGAACGGGAATCAAAAGAATATAGTACCACTTGAAGCCCTCGAAAAACGCACTGACCGCACCTAAATTAAGCGATGCGTTCTTCTCAAAGCTCGACAGAATTATTCCAAGCACCTCCTCGTGCCGCACGGAATAAACCGCAAGGGAGAACTTTTCGTGTGCAAGCACGTTTGCCGAAAGAGGCAGGCGCCACTCCGTTATTACAGCAGGAGCATATGCAAACCTTGCAAAATGGTATCCGTCGTCCCAGGAGACTTGAGTTGATATAGGCGAGCAAAGTACAATCACCGAGCCTATAATCAAAGATACCGCAAGGAAGAGCCTTGCAACGTCGAGACTTCCTCTGAAATAGCATTCCTCAGCTATTGCTCCTGCGACTGCTAAAGCCCCTAACACCGCCAAAACGAGCGAATAGCTCGGCGAAATAACGACGAAAAGAAAATCGCAAAGTGCCGCTATAATAAATGTCAAAATGGCAGCAAGTGACAAGGAGCGTAAGGCTAACGCACGTCTGCCTTTTTGCTCGCACGTGGTCAAAAGTGATGCAAAAGTGCGACGGAAGAGGACACCCGTGTTAAAAATAAAGCGAATTTTCTTCTCAAAAGCCAAAAGCAATCCGAGAAAAATTACAAGTATTATAAACGCTCTTAAATTGAATCTGTAGCCGAATTCATACCCGGAAACCTCGACAGCCTTCATATAAGAAATTCTCGCAGGCTCAAGGACGTGAAGCTCAAAGCTCCCCTCACTTGGCGAGTATGCGACGAATGCAATACGTCCGTCTTCAAGTACAAAGCCCTTTGACTCGGTAAGCTTTCCGTCAGATGCCCCCTCTTTTACGTAGAAGCAATCTATATTCGACGTTGAGACGCCCTCGCCCGATATCAAAAGAACGTTGTAGGGCGACTCGGCGGCACCAACGTAGACTATTGCTTCCTTGTCCTTTTCGGGGCTGATTAAAACCTCACCGGCATCGGGTATAAGTGTTACCTGCTCGCCAATAAACGAAGTGAGAGGCAAATCGTTAACGCTTCCGATTTTTTCGGTTGCGGTTCTGTTCAAAAGACTTCCGAGAAGTGTAACTAAAACGACGGCAATCACAGCGTAAAGAATACGCCCTCTGATTCCGAGTTTTTTGTTTTCGGCAGAAATCATAATTTTACCTATTCTTTCTTATTAAAATTAGTAAACCTTGAAAAAATAATGGAGTACTCTTATGGATGCTGTGGGCGTCAGCTCGGCAGAACCAAGCAGTTTTCCTTGCCGGGGTAGCTCCGAATACTGTTTGCAACGATAGCTTTCCTTACTGTATTTTCTTTTTTCGATTACAGAAGCAAGAATCGTAAATAGGCAGTTTTCAGTAGTCTGTACGCAAAATGCACACAAACTCGCTGTTTTATCAAAGAGCTGCATCTGTGAGTGTTCCGCATTTTCAGCACACCAATACTCCTTTTCAAGAGATTCAACTGCCATCTTAAATTCATTTTTCTTTTATCTGTTGTTTATATCTTGCAAACACACTTACATTATAGCATTACAAGTAATATTTTAACATATTTAACTCACTTTGTAAAGTAAAAAACTCTCCATATCGAAAAAATATTTATTTTTGCTTGTAATATAATGAGAAGCCTTGGCAGTAAAGCAAAATCCCAACACGAAGAACAAAAACAATTCGCCTCGAATTTTACACAAAAAACGCAAATCAGCGTAAAATTTAAGATGCAAATCGGCGTAAAATTTAACACGCCCCCGCGCTAAAAGTGCTGTGGGGCGTGTTTTTTTATTTCGTTTCAGAGAAAAATTGCTCAGCCTGGGGCTCGATAACCTCAAGAGGCTCGACAGTATCAATGCTCTGCGGCTCCGTGTAAGCCTCGGAATAAGAAAGCATAGTCTCTTTTTCCTTTGCCTCAACGTTTTCAACGGAGACCGCACGGTATTTTCCAATACCTGTACCTGCGGGAATAAGCTTACCGATAATGACGTTTTCCTTAAGTCCGAGGAGTCTGTCCTTTTTACCCTCGATGGCAGCCTCGGTAAGAACCTTGGTTGTCTCCTGGAAGGAAGCGGCGGAAAGGAAGGAATCGGTCATAAGAGAAGCCTTTGTGATACCAAGAAGAAGCGGAGCACCCTCTGCCTTACGAAGAGTTACCTCTCCGTTAGCAATACGCTCGTCGATCTTCTCATTTTCCTCACGGAACGTAAGAATGTCAACGTTTGTACCAACAAGAAGATCTGTGTCACCCGCATCCTCGATTTCGATTTTACGAGTCATCTGTCTTGTGATACACTCAACGTGCTTGTCGTTAATTTCAACGTCCTCACCACGGTAGACCTTCTGTACCTCACGGATGATATAATCGTAAACGGCATCAATACCGCTCATACGAAGCACGTCAGCGGGGTTAAGGAAGCCCTCTGTAAGCTGCTGACCGCGCTCTACCCTCTGACCGTCCTCAATGCAAAGACGCATACCGAAAGGAATTTCATAAACGATTTCCTCGGAGGTAGGCTCCTCGGGGTTCTGAATAAGAACCTTGGAGAGCTTCTTATCGGACTGAATGCGGGCAGTACCCGTATATTCCGTAACAATAGCAGTCTTCTTCGGCTTTCTTGCCTCGAAAAGCTCCTCAACTCTGGGAAGACCCTGAGTAATATCCGAGCCTGCGACACCACCCGTGTGGAACGTTCTCATCGTAAGCTGTGTACCGGGCTCACCGATAGACTGAGCTGCGATAACACCTACCGCCTCGCCTATGGAAACAGGCGTGCCGTGTGCAAGGTCTGCACCGTAGCAATGCACGCAAACGCCACGCTTTGCAAGGCAGCGAAGTATCGTACGAACCTCAACCTGCTTTATACCTGCATCAACAATCTGCTGTGCGGTTTCTTCCGTTATCATAGTGTTTGCGGGAACGATAAGCTCCCCTGTAGTCTCATCTACGACGTCATTTACGGTGTATCTTCCGACAAGACGGTCAAAGAGCTTTTCAACGATAGCCTGACCCGAAACGATGTCGGAAACAACGATACCCGACGTTGCTCCGCAGTCCTCCTCACGGACAATTACGTCCTGAGAAACGTCAACAAGACGTCTTGTAAGGTAACCGGAGTCTGCCGTACGAAGAGCGGTGTCCGAAAGAGACTTACGTGAACCCTTTGCACCCATAAAGTACTCAAGCATTGTAAGTCCTTCACGGAAGTTTGATTTAATGGGAATTTCGATAGTCTTACCGTTGGTTGCGAACATAAGTCCGCGCATTCCGGCAAGCTGTCTCATCTGCTTCATAGAGCCACGGGCTCCCGAGGTACAAATCATATTCAAGGAGTTGTACTTATCAAGGTTTGCAATAAGAGCATCGGTAACAGCGTTTGTTGTCTTATCCCAAACGTCAACGACCTGCTTGTAACGCTCGTCGTCGGAAAGCTCACCCCAGTTGAACAGCTCGGTAATCTCGTCAACCTGACGTGAAGCTTCCTCAAGCAGCTGCTTCTTTGCAGGGGGAATAGTCATATCGTAAACCGCAATGGAGAGGGAGGATCTTGTGGAGTACTTGTAGCCCATTGACTTAATGTTGTCAAGCACGTCCGCCGCCTCTGCAAAGCCGTGATACTTAATTGTACGGTCAACGATTTCCTTAAGCTTCTTTGATGTGGTGGGGAAGTTGACCTCAAGACCGAAGGGATCTGTGCTACGGTCAACGTATCCAAGGTCCTGTGGAATTCTCTTGTTAAATATAAGTCTTCCGTAGGTAGCGTCTATAATCGCACTCTTTTGCTCACCGTCTATATTCTTGGTTACACGAACCTTTATAGCTGCGTGCATACCAAGCTCCTTGTTCTCGTACGCCATCTCGACCTCGTCGAAATTGCGGAACACCTTGCCCTCTCCCTTTTCACCGGGGTGGTCAATGGTGAGGTAATAAGAGCCGAGAACCATATCCTGCGAGGGAACGGTTACAGCCTTACCCGAAACGGGCTTCAAAAGGTTGTTTGCGGAGAGCATAAGGAATCTCGACTCCGCTTGTGCCTCGCTCGAAAGAGGAACGTGCACGGGCATCTGGTCGCCGTCGAAGTCTGCGTTAAATGCAGGACATACGAGCGGGTGAAGCTTTATTGCTCTACCCTCAACAAGTATAGGCTCAAACGCCTGAATTGAAAGACGGTGAAGCGTAGGTGCACGGTTAAGAAGAACAGGATGCTCCTTAATAACGTACTCAAGTGCGTCCCAAACCTCGGGTGCGGATCTGTCGGCCTTTCTCTTTGCGTCCTTTATGGAGTTTGCCTTTTGAGTTTCTATAAGTCTCTTCATTACGAAGGGCTTGAAAAGCTCAAGAGCCATTTCCTTGGGAAGTCCGCACTGATAGATTTTAAGCTCGGGTCCAACAACGATAACCGAACGTCCGGAATAGTCAACACGCTTTCCGAGCAGGTTCTGACGGAAGCGTCCCTGCTTACCTCTGAGAATCTCAGAGAGTGACTTCAACGCTCTGTTGGAGGCACCCGTAACGGGCTTTCCGCGCTTTCCGTTGTCGATAAGTGCGTCAACGAACTCCTGAAGCATTCTCTTCTCGTTTCTGATGATGATTTCCGGAGCACGCTTGTCAAGGAAGTCCTTAAGACGGTTGTTTCTGTTGATAACACGTCTATATAGCTCGTTGATGTCGGAGGCTGCAAATCTTCCACCGTCAAGATGAACCATAGGTCTTATCTCAGCGGGGAGAACGGGCAATGCCTGAATAATCATCCACTCGGGGCGGTTGCCCGATTTTCTAAAGCCCTCGACAACCTCAAGACGCTTAATAATTTTTGTTTTCTTAAGTCCGGTTGCATCAGCAAGCTTCTCACGAAGCTCAGCCGAAAGAGCATCAAGGTCAATCTCCTCAAGAAGCTCCTTTATTGCCTCCGCACCCATTCCTGCCTTGAAATCGTCCTCATACTTCTCTTTTGCACTCTTGTATTCTGCATCTGTGAGAAGCTGCTTCTTTTCAAGAGGTGTGCTTCCCGGATCGATGACAACATATCTGGCAAAGTAAAGAACCTTTTCGAGCAGCTTCATCGACATATCAAGTACAAGTCCCATTTTGGTTGGGTTGGACTTGAAATACCAAATGTGTGACACAGGCGCTGCAAGCTCGATGTGTCCCATACGCTCACGGCGTACCTTTTTTGTCGTTACCTCAACGCCGCACTTCTCGCAAACCTTGCCCTTAAAGCGGACTCTTTTATACTTACCGCAAAGGCACTCCCAGTCCTTTGTAGGACCAAAGATCTTTTCGCAGAAGAGACCGTCACGTTCGGGTTTTTGAGTACGGTAGTTGATCGTCTCAGCCTTTGTCACCTCGCCATAGGACCACGAGCGGATCATTTCGGGAGAGGCAAGACCGATCTTTATCGAATCAAAAGTATTTCTTTCCATATTTTATATATCCGAGTCGGCGGCACAAATTTGAACGTATGCCGCCATACAAAACTCAATGTTCCCTTCTTAAAATTATTCTTCGTCTTTGGCGAAATCGTCGTCATCGTAGGAGTATTCCTCCTCACCCTCTTCAAAGAACGAATCGGTGTCCTCACCGTCATCCTCGTAGGGCTCCTCGTCATCCTCGACAGCCTCTTCTTCATTTTCACTATCGGCGTCGGCAGCACGCTCGACCTCCTCTATGCTGTTAAAGACAGGGGCATCGTTGTCATAAAGACCCGAAATGTCTATAACCTCGCCGTTCTCGTCAAGAACACGAACGTCAAGACAAAGTGCCTGAAGCTCCTTGACAAGAACCTTGAAGGATTCGGGGATGCCGGGCGTAGGAATGTTCTGACCCTTGACAATAGCCTCGTAGGTCTTCTGTCTTCCCGTAATGTCGTCCGACTTGACAGTAAGAATTTCCTGAAGAGTATATGCTGCACCGTATGCCTCGAGTGCCCAAACCTCCATCTCTCCGAATCTCTGACCGCCGAACTGAGCCTTACCTCCAAGAGGCTGCTGAGTTACAAGCGAGTAGGTTCCGATGGAACGAGCGTGGATCTTGTCGTCTACAAGGTGGTGAAGCTTGAGATAGTACATTATTCCGACCGTTACGGGGTTGTCGAAGGGTTCACCCGTACGTCCGTCATAAAGAGTAACCTTTCCGTCTATGACCTTAAGAGTGTTGGTCTTCATAAGAGCACGGAGCTTTTCATCGTCATCGACTATCTCCTGATCTATTCTCTGAAGATCCGGCTTGCCGTCCTCACGGACGACCTCCATAAACACAGCCTTTCCTCTTACGCTTTCATCAGGACGGATGTCACGTGTGTAATTCGCCTGGCGAAGAAGCTCAAGAATGTCTGTCTCCTTTGCTCCGTCGAATACGGGAGTCATAATCTTAATGCCAAGCCTCTTGCACGCTATACCGAGATGCACCTCAAGGACCTGACCGATATTCATACGTGAAGGAACGCCAAGGGGGTTAAGAACGATGTCAAGAGGAGTTCCGTCAGCAAGGAACGGCATATCCTCGGGAGGAAGAATGCGAGAAACGACACCCTTATTTCCGTGACGGCCCGCCATCTTATCTCCTACGGAGATCTTTCTCTTTTGAGCAACGTATACGTGAACAACCTTATTTACACCGGGAGCAAGCTCGTCGGAGTTTGTACGGTCGTAAATCTTTACGTCAACTACGACGCCGTATTCGCCGTGACGCATTCTGAGGGAGGAATCCTTAACCTCACGTGCCTTTTCACCGAAAATAGCACGGAGCAGACGCTCCTCGGGAGTAAGCTCGGTTTCGCCCTTGGGCGTTACCATACCTACAAGAATATCGTTGGGACGAACCTCGGTACCTATTCTTACAATACCATCGTTGTCGAGATTTTTAAGTGCGTCGTCGGATACGTTTGGAACCTCACGTGTGATTTCCTGTGCGCCGAGCTTGGTGTCACGGGCTTCCTTTGTGAACTTCTCAATGTGAATAGAGGTATACATATCCTCTCTTACGAGCTTTTCGTTAAGAAGAACTGCGTCCTCGTAGTTATAGCCCTCCCAGGTCATAAATCCGATAAGCGCATTCTTTCCGAGCGAGATTTCTCCGCCCTGAGTTGCAGGACCGTCGGCTATAACCTGTCCCTTTTCAACTCTTGAGCCCTCGGCAACTATGGGTCTTTGGTTTACACAAGTGCCTTGGTTGGAACGCTTAAACTTAATAAGAGGATAGTAATCCTTGCGTCCTGTATCAGAGAGAATTACAATCTCCGCACCTGAAGCACGCTCAACGATACCGCCCTCACGTGCTACTACAACCGCACCTGAATCAACAGCCGCCTTATACTCCATACCGGTTGCAACGATAGGAGAGTCGGTGTCCATAAGCGGAACTGCCTGCTTCTGCATATTCGAGCCCATAAGCGCACGGGTGTTGTCATCGTTTTCAAGGAAGGGAATACAGCCCGCCGCTACGGAGACTGCCATCTGGGGGCAAGCGTCCATAAGGTCAACGTCTGTGGGTTCAACCTCAATGAACTCGGTGTTATAACGGGCAATAACCTTTTTATTTATGAAATAACCGTTTTCGTCAACGTGCTCGTTTGCCTGAGCTACAACGTTGTTGTCCTCTTCGTCCGCTGTAAGGTATACAACCTCATCGGTTACACGGCCGGTTGTCTTGTCAACCTTTCTGTAAGGAGCCTTGAGGAAGCCGTAATCGCTGATCTTTGCATAAGATGCAAGATAGGAAATAAGACCGATGTTGGGACCCTCGGGCGTTTCTACGGGACAAATTCTTCCATAGTGAGTATAGTGTACGTCACGAACCTCAAAGGAAGCTCTGTCACGGGAAAGACCGCCGGGACCGAGTGCGGAAAGACGGCGCTTGTGCGTAAGCTCCGCCAAGGGGTTGTTCTGGTCCATAAACTGGGACAGGGGAGATGAGCCGAAGAACTCACGGATTGCGGTTGCAACGGGACGGGTGTTTATAAGTGCCTCGGGGCGAAGATCGTCCGAGTCGTGCACCGACATTCTCTCCTTTATGTTTTTGTCCATTCTGGACATACCGATTCTAAGCTGGTTCTGAAGAAGCTCTCCTACACAACGAAGACGTCTGTTTCCGAGATGGTCGATGTCATCGGTAAAGCCAACACCGTGAAGAAGGTTAAGAAGATAGTTTACAGAAGCGAAAATATCCTCTTTTGTAATATGCTTGGGAGAAAGGAGCATAATCTGCTCTTTCGCCTTTTCCTTTATAAAGTTAACACGGGCGTCTCCCTGATGTCCTTCCTCATCTGCAAGAGCAATGATTTCGGAAAGAACGGAATATCTTACCTTCTCACCGCACTTAACACCCACATCGGAAAGGTCAAATCCAAGCACAAGCTCGGGACGTACAGTTCCGTTTGAGAATACCTTTACAACTCTGTCGCTGTCGGTCTTGATGAGAACCTCGTTTACAAGGCTGTCCTCAATCTTTACCGCAAGCTCCTTTGTAACAGTATCACCCTCGTCGGCAACAAGCTCACCCGTCAGACCGTTAATTACGGGTGCGGCAAGAGTGAAGCCCTCAATTCTTCCGGAAAGAGCAAGCTTCTTATTATATTTATATCTTCCGACAGGAGCAAGGTCGTATCTCTTGGGATCAAAGAAGAGCTTGTTTACAAGATCCTCTGCCGTTTCAACAAGCGGAGGCTCACCGGGACGGAGCTTCTTGTAAATCTCCTTTAGTGCCTCGTCACGAAGGCAGGTGCCGTTCTCCTCAGCGAGGGCAGCACACTCGTCCTTTGCCATAGTGATGACGAGCATCTCCTCGTTTCCGTACATATCGGTGATATGCTTGTCTGTATCTTGTCCTGCAGGCATAAGTGCTCTTACAAGGACCGTAATCGGAATTTTACGGTTCTTGTCTATTTTTACGTAGCAAACACCTGCTGCGTCCATCTCATACTCGAGCCACGCACCTCTATACGGAATAACCGTTGCGGTATAATTGTGCTTGCCCTGCTTGTCAATGGTGTCGCCGTAGTACATACCGGGCGAACGCACAAGCTGCGAAACTATAACTCTCTCCGCACCGTTGATGACGAACGTTCCGTTGTCTGTCATAAGAGGGAAATCGCCAAGGAAGACCTGTGCGGTTTTAAGCTCGCCTGTCGCCTTGTTGACAAGACGCACTCCTACTTTCATATGAGCGTCGTAAGTAACGGACCTGTCCTTACACTCCTCAATAGGATACCTCGGTGTGGAATCAAGAGTATAGTCGGTAAATTCGATAGAAAGGTTGCCCGTGTGGTCTACAATAGGAGAAACGTCACGGAGAACCTCCGAAAGTCCCTCTCTCAAAAACCACTCATAAGAATCCTTCTGCACCTCAATAAGATTAGGCATACCGACCGCTGCCTGAATCTTCGAAAAGCTCTGTCTTACGTTCGTACCAAGCTTTTGGGGTTTAAGCATAAATAGAATCACTCCATTCGTTGAATTTTTACAAGCACGCACAGGTTCGGGGCGACGATTTTTCTCTACACTACCGAGAAAAGCTCCGTTTGTTGGTAATGCACAGAAAACCCGTCGAAATTAAGAGATGCTTTGTACACCTTTTACTCTCGATTCTGTAAAAAGGGCAAAAAGACCCCATACCCAAAATGCGACTACAATGCAGTATAATATTATACCATAATTTGGCGGTTTGTCAAGAGGTTTTTCAAAAAAAATACAATTTTTGCAAAAAAAAATTCCCTCACGCAAACCCAATATAATTTCGGGCAGAAAATTCTCACCGTGAAGAAAAATTTCCCCTAACCTAACAGTTTAATCCGAATTTACTCCCAAAAAGAAACAAGCCCCTCTCCAAGGAAGAAGAGAGAAGCTTGATGTGAGAAATTGCATTTAACTGTACATTTATATTATAAGCTTGCCGACAAAAGAAACAGCCGCACAAAAAACAATTCCGACCACTGTCGGCAAAAGCACCGCAAGGAGCGTCCAAAGCACCGAGTTCGTTTCTTTTTTTATCGTAATAATGGTAGTCGCACACGGCCAATGAAAAAGAGTGAACAGCGATGCGCAAAGCGCACTTACCCAAGTCCAGCCGTTTGCAATCAGTGTCTGTGCAGTACCCGCCGCTGCACCGTAAAGCGAAAGCGCAATCGGGAGTACGGTTTCATTTGCAGGAATTCCGAGTATGAACGCCGTGAGCATAATTCCGTCAAGCCCGATAAAGCGTCCGAGCGGATCAAGAAACGAAACAACGTAGAAAATTATGCTCTGACCGAAAACCTCCACGTTTGAAAGACACCAAACGGCAATTCCCGCAGGAAACGCAACTGCAGCGGCACGCCCCAAAATCTTTAAGGTTCTGTCATAAAGCGAGCGAACAAGAACGTGGAGAAAATCAGGCTTTCTATACGGCGGAAACTCCATAATGAAAAGCGACCGCTCTCCCCTTAAAAGCGTCCTCGACAGAATAAATGTCACCCCAAGCGTTACGCAAAACGAGAAAATTACAAAGCCAAGCAGCACAGCCGTGCCAAGGAAGCCCCCACCCGTGCCTACGAAAAATGCGGAGATGATTACTATAAGCATTGGAAATCTTCCGTTGCAGGGAACAAAGCTGTTTGTAAGTATAGCGAGCAGTCTTTCGCGCCTGCTCTCAATAATCCTCGCCCCCGTCACACCGACCGAGTTGCAGCCAAGCCCCATACACATTGTAAGCGCCTGCTTTCCGCAAGTGCCGCAAGCTGCAAAGGGACGATCCAAATTATACGCAACACGGGGCAAATAGCCCGAATCCTCAAGAAGCGTAAAGAAAGGAAAAAATAAAGCCATAGGCGGCAGCATAACCGCCACAACGGTGAACAGCGTTCCAAGCCCTCCGTCACAGATAATCCCGACCGCCCACTGTGGCAAGCCGACGTCCTCAAAAAAGCCTCTAATTATAGAGTTTAGCGAGCCGAGAACGTATTCAAGCGCTATCGAGGGGTATGAGGCGAGCTTAACCGTTATAAAAAGCACCACGCCAAAAAGCAAGAGCATAGCGGGATAGGCAAGCACACGTCCTGTCAGAATTCTGTCAGCAAAGCCAAGACGGATACTGTTCCCCGAGCACCGTGCGACGGAGCGGTATATTTCCTCTGCGTGGGCACAGATGGCGTTTGCCTCCGCCTCCATAACGCATTCGGAGGTAATTCCTAAATCAAAAAGCCTTCCCGACTCTCTTTCTATGACCGAAAGAAGCTGCTTTACCTCTGCATCCTTTGCCCCTACAAAAGAACAAAATTCCCGAGCCGCTCTTCCCTCTCCCGACAGAGCGTGCAAGGCTAACCCACGGGTGTAAGTGGGGAGCGTGTTAAATTTATCGGCTATTTTTTCAATTTCTGCGACACTTTTTTCTATCTCACAGCTAAGAGGGACAAGTATTCTTTTTTTGGGAAAATGCGAAATATGTATCGCACGGTCTAAAAGTGCATCAAGCGTTTTCCTTTTTTTTGCATTTACACGTACTATATCCATTCCGAGTGCCGACGAAAGCTTGGAAATGTCAAGCTGCTTTCCCTCTTTTTTTGCCGCCTCAAAAAAATTAAGGCAAAGAATGCATCTCTTTCTACACTGTGCAACCTGTAAAATAAAATTCATATTGGAGAAGAGCCGTGATTCATCACACACAATTACCGTCACGTCCGAATCGGAAAGCATCAACGCCTCTGCGGCAAGACGCTCCTCCTCGGAATTGGGTGTCAGGGAATACGTCCCAGGCAAATCGCAAAGCTCCACCTCTCGCCCCCCAAAGTAAAAGCGTCCGACCGACGTTTCTACCGTCTTGCCCGACCAATTTCCCGTATGCACGTTCATTCCCGTAAGCGTGTTGAAAAGAGTGCTCTTCCCCACGTTAGGTACACCTGTTAGCGTTATTTTGAAGACATCGTTTCTACTCTTCAAATCTATACTCCTAATATTCGCATTCGATTTTTTCGGCGTCCCTTTTTCGTATTGCAATAATTCTTTCTCTTGCTAAATATAAGCGAGGGTCTCCGAGCGGACCCTTTCCAAGACAAACAACAGGTGCACCTGTGTTCATTCCCATCTCGAAAAGCCGTCTTCGGGACTCAGGCGAGAGCCTCACAGCGGATACCACCGCCCCATCACCAATACAAAGCTCCGAGAGCTTAAAATTTTTTTGTCTGTCCACTTGCATTTTAACAAATCCTTCGTTTTTCATCGACAAAAGGTTCTTTTTCTCTCCTTATGCCGTCATTTACAGCATATTCAAAACAGAATTCTTCGTGAATGTGCAAGAAAGAAAGCGGCAAAGGTTTTAACATATTTGCTATTGCAAAGTTTAAAAAATTGTGATATACTGATTAAGTGTTATGAGTAATATATAATGCAAGATTACGCATTAAATGAAAGGATACGAGCGTGGAAAAAGAAACACTGAAAGCAATACAAGTGATATGCTCACTATTGCTCGGAGACAAGAATCCTTCCGTAATTACATATAATCCTCAAAAAACCGAAATTCCAAAACGTACAAGTAGATATTTCAAACGCTCAGTGCCGGAGAAGCACGGTGTAAGCTCGGTAAGAATTCAAAATTTTCTCTCCGAGCTTGAAGAAAACGAGCATTGCAATATACACTCAGTTATGATTTTAAAGGACGGTGCGGTAATCAGCGAGGCGTATGCCCCCGGCTTTGATTCGGGAATCCCGCACCTTTCTCATTCAATGTCAAAAACCGTGACCGGAATTGCCGTCGCAATCCTTGCAGATGAGGAAAAACTCCACACGGGTACCACTGTTTCGGAAATTTTTACAGAATATAAATTCCCACCCGAGCTTGCCGGCATCACCGTTTTGGACCTTTTACAAATGTCAGCAGGACTTTCATTCAGCGAATCGGGATCTATCACGAGCGAGGCGTGGACGGAGGACTTCTTCAACTCCTCTATCAGATTTGCCCACGGTGAGGGATTCCTTTACAACAGTATGAACTCCTACATTCTCGCCTCGGCGGTCGAGCATCTGTCGGGGGAGAGCTTTGGCAGTTTTGTCAGAACAAGACTCTTTGAGCCTTTAAAAATAAAAAATTACTTTTGGGAAAAGGGTCCCGAGGGTACGGAAAAGGGCGGTTGGGGTCTTTACCTTGCTCCCGAGGATTGGCTTAAAATTGCAACCCTCTTTATAACCGGCGGAAAATTCGAGGGCAAGACGGTAATCTCCCATATCAGTATGCTCGAATTTATTTTGACCCGCAACGCTCATTCAAAGGACAACAACCGTGACTTCGATTATGCAGGGCATATAAATATGCGTAAAGACACCTCCGCCCTGCTCTTCAACGGTCTTTTTGGTCAGAACGTATATATAGACCCAGCCCTGAAGCTGGCGGTTGCAATAAACGCAGGCAACAGCGACCTTTTTAAAAGCGGTGCAACTTTAGATATTATATTAAAATATTTCCCACCCGACCTGGCAGACGCAAGGCTTTCGCTTCTTGTAAGATGGCGTTCTGCCCGTGCACTTTCAAGACAGGAGCGTGCTTTTTTTGCATCACGCTCTTTCATTCCCACGAACAGTAAGCGTCACGTATTCAGAACTCTTTTAAGAGGTGCATCATCTAACAGTCATACACCGTTCGATTGGGACGAAATGCTCGGCAAATACTCCCTGCCAAAAAACAACGTCTCCCTCTTGCCCGTAATACAAAGAATTTTGCAAAACAATCTTGCAGGTGGAATTGAAGCCTTGGAAATTCTCGAATCCGACGGACTTTTACTCTTTCGTTTCACCACGGGTGCGGAGGTCTGGAAGATTTATGCGGATAAAAACGCCCACGTCGAGAATAAAATAAGCTTTGGTGGAGAGCTCTACCGTGTAAACGCAATAGCGGGTACTGCCGTTATAGATAACGTGAAGATATATAAACTTGAGCTTGTTTTCCCCGAGCTTCCGAATTCAAGAAAAATAACCTTGAGAAGAAGCGAAAACGGCACTGTTGAAATGGTTTTTGAGGAGACTCCGAGCGTTGAGACGGTTCTACCTTGGATAAAAGTGCTGATCTGCACCTCCAATATGGTTAATATCGCACTCAGTATGATAGAGCGAAAGCTCGGACAGGGCTTTGTGGAGAGAAAAATACGTGAGCTTTTTTCGCCGTCGTTTATTCTTCCTCTTGATACCTCCCCCGAAAAAGAGCGTATTCTTTACGAAGAAAATGAAAGAATAGATAAGGAAAGACGTGAAATTCTTTCCGTTCCCTTTATATCTGCTTTTATAAAAAAGAGTATTGAAGAAAACGACACGTCGGAAGCCCTGCCGACAAAGAGGCGTGGCTTTTTGAGCTTCCTTGCAGGTCTTTTCCGTGAGGCACTCACTGGCTCCTCGGAAGGAAAAGACGCATAAAAAAGAAAAAGCCCTTTTCCGAGGCTTTTATGCGGAAAGGGGCAATGTTCTTATGTAGAGCAGAATCAGTCGAGGTTGAGTGCGTTGAGCATATCACGGAGGATTTTTGCTTCCTCAGAGGTAATAGTAACACCCTTGCCCATCTTTTCGTGCTCGGGCGACCACGTACGGATGTCATAAACAGGCTCTCTCTCGTTCCAGCTGATGAGATTAAGCTCCTTGTTCCAGCCGTTGCCACCTGCGCTGATGACACCGATTTTGTCAACCACTTCGTACTTGATTTCAGGCATTGTTTTTCTCCTTAATAATTTATATTAAAATATTAAATATTTAAAATTAATTACATTTTATCACAAGTTTTTAATAATGTCAATAAAAGCTTAAAAAATATTTTAATTTTTTAGAAATTTTTGTATTTTTTGCTTATTTTGTCTTAAATTATATTAATTTGGCACATTTTCATAGCCTCGAGTGCACGCTCGTGGCTTTGGGGAGTAACGCCTGCCGTCAGACTTGAATCAACCGAAATTGTTACCTCCGGCATATAAGCCTTTAAAAGAAGAGCATTTGAAATCACGCAAATGTCGGTGCAAAGACCAACGAGAGTGACCGAAATTTCCTCTTTCTTACTCTTTTCATAAAGCATCCTTGCAAGATTTACAGAACCGAACGTCTTTTTGTCAATAGGCTCTGTTTTACGAAGAGCATCAAGCTCACTTTTTATCTGCCAACCGTGAGTGCCCTTAATACAGTGCAGCACAGGCAGCTTTTTCCCCTCTGCGGTGGAAAGATAGTCCTCGGCGTGCGTGTCACGTGTGAAATAAACCTCACCCTCGTGACGCTCAATACGCTCTTTCACAAGCGGAACTATCCTTACAGCCTCCTCCGTGCCGAGTGTGCCGTCGATAAAATCATTCTGCATATCTATAACAACAAGAATCTTTTTCATAAAATCTCCTATATTTATAATTATTACAAATAATACTGCAAATAATATAATCGAATTTTAACACAAAGTGCCATCCTCTGTCAAGCCGTCCAAATTTTTTTGAATATTTCTAAAAAACCTATTGACAAACGAATTTAGAATGTGTATAATAATTTTAGAATGATTCTAAATCGTTCCGAAAGGAGGACACATGACCAGACAGCGAGCAGTAATTCTTGAGGTCTTGCGTTCCGATATGAAGCACCACACGGCAGATGAAATTTTCGACTTGGCAAGGCAAAGACTGCCGGCAATTTCACGTGCGACGGTGTACAACAACTTAAAGTCGCTTGAAGAGGAGCGAATAATCAGACGCATCACCGCAGAGGGAACAAAAGACAGATACGACAATTCCTTTATTCCGCACGGACACCTGTTCTGTACGCTTTGCTCAGAGGTGACGGACTTTAATATTCCCCACTTTCAGAATGAGCTTGAGGAAATTGCGGGTGTCGGAATAGATTCCTACGAATTAAAGGTACGTTACGTATGCAAAAAATGCAGAAATTCATCAATTAAAAAACAAAAAACAAATTTTAAAATAAAAAGGAGAATTACCCACTATGAATCTTAAAGGAACAAAGACCGAGCAAAATCTTATGACCGCTTTCGCAGGCGAGTCCCAGGCAAGAAACAAGTACACCTACTTTGCATCCGTAGCAAGAAAGGAAGGCTACGAGCAGATTGCAGCTATCTTCGAGCAGACCGCAAACAACGAAAAGGAGCACGCAAAGCTTTGGTTCAAGGCTCTTGGCGGACTTGGCGACACCGCAGCAAACCTCCTTGCAGCAGCAGAGGGCGAGAACTACGAGTGGACGGATATGTACGACACCTTTGCAAAGGAAGCAGAGGAGGAGGGCTTCAAGGCTCTTGCATTCCAGTTCAGAGCAGTAGCAGCTATTGAAAAGGCACACGAGGAAAGATACAGAGCACTTCTCTCCAACGTTGAGATGCAGAAGGTCTTTGAAAAGTCCGAGGAAACTATGTGGGAGTGCCGCAACTGCGGTCACCTCGTAATGGGCAAGAAGGCTCCCGGAGTTTGCCCCGTATGTGCTCATCCCCAGAGCTTCTTCGAGGTTAGAAAAGAGAACTATTGATTAAATGAATAAAGCAAAAGCGACCGAAATTCGGTCGCTTTTTCGTATTATTTTAACTGTAAAACAGAGTATTAGCCTGCAAAGGAAACCGTCGTGAAGGTTTCGGGATTTTCGGGAACGGTCGTTACCGTAGTGGTACCTATGTTCTTAAACTTTCCTTTTGTAACTATGTTGAATGCGTGTCCCATATAAGTCTGGGTGTATCTGAACTCAATTCCGAGGAACGATCCCTCTGCGTCTATCAAGAGCTTGAAATTAATGTTGGAAACATCACCCTGAATGGGAGTCTTGTCGAGATATTCGTTCATCTTTTCACCATTGATGGTAGCCTTGAGGTAATAAGCATCCCCCTCCTTTTGAATGCTCATATCTTCAAACCAGCTGAGAGGATAGTTCATAAACGAGGCGCCGTCACTATTTCCCCTAATAGCGTTGAACTGTTCCTTTGTAAGTGGACCCTTTACCTTTCCGTTTGAAGAAATTCCTCCGTAAGATGCCATACTATTACCGTAGAAATAGTTGTTTGCCCACCAATACTGATTGTAGTACTCGCCGTTGACGGTTGTGTAGCCCTGCTGATTGTCGCCCTCGAACATCATTACGTCAACCTGGTTAGTACCGCCGCCGGTGGTGTTGCACTCGATGGTGTAGTTGTTGAAGTTTGCAATGTTCGCCTGAATTTCCGCAAAAATCTCGTCGGAGGACTTTCCGTTAAGCTCCTCAAGAGTTTCTACGGGAACTTCTCCGTCGCCGCCTAAACAAGACGTGAGGGTGAGGGTGAATGCACAAAGCATAAGCGTAAGTGCAAGTGCAAGGGATAAAAGTTTTTTCATTTTCGTTTTCTCCTTTTATGTATTTTAGTAATACTCTTTAAATTAAGCTTACGCCCAACCCATTGTAGTGGGCTTGGGGTCTTTTATGATAGACTCCTTTAGGAACTCAACTGCGTGCAAAAGCCCCTCTTCGGGAGTCATAAGCGAGTCCTCGTGCTCAATAGACATAACCTTGTCATAGCCTGCAAGACGGAGAGCAGAAATCATATCACGCCAATACTCAAGTCCGTTGCCGTAGCCAACACTGCGGAATATCCAAGAGCGGTTTGCCTCATCGGAGTAGTGCTTGGTGTCAAGCACGCCGAACTTTGCCGTATTATACTTGTCGATTTTGGTGTCCTTTGCGTGGAAGTGGTAGATTGCACCCTTAAGCTCTCTTATTGCCAAAACGGGGTCAACACCCTGCCAGATGAGGTGTGAGGGGTCGAAGTTTGCACCTATTATATCACCGACAGCCGCACGAAGCCGGAGGAGCGTTTCGGGGTTGTAAACACAGAACCCGGGGTGCATTTCAAATGCGATTTTCGTAACACCGTGAGCCTTGCAGAACTCTGCAGTCTTCTTCCAATAGGGAATTAGAACCTCATTCCACTGATAGTCAAGCACGCCGAGGAAATCGTCAGGCCAAGGGCAAGTAACCCAGTTCGGCATCTTGTCCTCGGGGGAGCCGCCCGGACAGCCGGAGAACGTAATTACTGTGTCTATTCCTATTTTTTCAGCAAGGAGAACGGCGTTTACAAAATCGTCGTGGAACTGCTGTGCCACCGCCTTGTCGGGGTGGACGGGGTTGCCGTGTACTGCAAGGGCGCAAACCTCAAGGTTGTGACGCTTGATTGTGTCGCACCACTCGGCAAGAGCCTCGTCGGAGGCAAGAAGCTCCTTGGGATTACAATGTGCATTGCCGGGGTAGCCGCCGCAGCCGATTTCAACGGCTTCGATTCCGAGTCTTTCAAATTTAGCAAGAGCCTCGTCAAAAGGAAGATTAGCAAAGAGGTTAGTGATTACGCTGAGTTTCATTTGATATCTCCTTAATCTATTTTAACTTATTTCAATTATAGCAAGTTTTTTTGATTTATGCAACATTTAATTTAAAAATTTTAAAAATTTATTGACTTTAAAAATTTATCGTGCTAAAATAATCAAAAAGAAATAAGAGGAAAAAAGCTATGCAGCTCGAAGAAAAGTTTTTAAGAAGAGAAGAAATATATAAAGGCACGGTCTTGAACGTCGTTAAGGACAGAGTTTTGCTTCCAAACGGAGCTGAATCAATAAGAGAATTATGTCTGCACGTAGGTGCAGTGGCTGTACTGCCGCTGCTTGATGACGGAACCGTTTTAATGGAAAGACAGTACCGCCACGCACACGAAAGAGTTCTTCTCGAAATCCCCGCAGGCAAGCTGAACTTTGCCGAAGAGGACCGTCTTGAAGCCGTCAAAAGAGAGCTGAGAGAAGAAACCGGAGCCGTCGCACAGAAATACACCGACCTTGGCATACTCATCCCCACCCCTGCGATAGTAAACGAAAAAATATGGCTCTTTCTTGCAGAGGACATCACCTTTGGAGAAAGAGAGCTTGACGAGGACGAATTTATCAATCTTGAAAGGATTCCTCTGAAAACCCTTGCCGATATGGTAATGAGGGGTGAAATCTCCGATGCAAAAACCTGCGTCACCGTCCTCAAGGTTGCCGCACTTAAAGGAATTTTGACTTAAAAACTCTACACGGGTAGGCACTAATCTGTAAAAAGCGTCCGCTGAAGCTTCAGCGGACGCTTGTTTTTTGCAAAATCAAATGTTGTATTTTCTCTTG